>CAYFWA010000567.1:0-3531 GCA_964346625.1 uncultured Myxococcales bacterium | reverse complement strand
ACATCCATCGTGCAGCCTACATCCATCGTGCAGCCTACATCGTGCAGCCTACATCGTGCAGCCTACATCGTGCAGCTCACCTCGAGCGTGTAGTCGAAGCCCGGGCCGGCCTCCCGGGTCTCCACCACCACGTAGTATGACGCGCCGGCCTGAGCGCTCCAGGAGACGCTCTCGGTGGGCCAGATGAGGCTCTGGTCGAGGCAGGCCCCCGCCGGGTCACACGCGCCGTCGGCCGCGGCCCCCACCGCCATCAGGTTCAAGCGGCCATCGGAGGTCTGCAAGCTCACGGACACGGTTCCGGCCGCCGGGGCTCGCAGGCGATAGACCGTCTCGGGGCCGAGCTGGTTGCTGGCGCCGCAGCCGTAGTCCGCAAGCGAGGTGGCGCCGCCGTCGGTGCTCCCCTGGTGCACGGCGCCGCACCAGGTGGGCAGCCATCCGGCGCAAGCCCCCCCCACGCACGCGGCGGTGGAGACACAGTCGTCGTCTGCGCAGTCCGGGTACCCGTCGCCGTCGTTGTCGAAGCCATCCAGGCAACGCGTCTCGCTGGCTTCGCAAGCCGGATCGGCGCTGCAGTCGGCATCGGCGCAGTCGGTGGCCCCGTCGCAGTCTTCGTCCCGGCGGTCCTGGCACGTCACCTCCACCGCGCCGCCAGGACAGGCGCAGGCGCCGGCGCTGCACACGGCCGCGGCCTCGCCGCAGCGCTGGCCGTCGCAGTCGGGATCCGCGCAGTCCACCAGCGCGTCTCCGTCGTCGTCGACTCCGTTGTCGCACTGCTCGTCGTCCAGGGCGTTGGCATAGCCGTAGGTCCACGTGTCGTTGGAGAGGGCGGCGAACCACTGGCCGTCGTACCCCGAGTGCAGCAGCACCGCGTCCAGGGCCGGGGCGTAGGCGGCGGCCGCGCTGCGCCGCGCCAGGGGCGCGTGGGCGGTGCCCACGGCGCGCCAGAGTCCCGCTGCCGCGTCGTACTCCCAGGTGTCGTCCGCCAGCGCGCCGCCGGCGACATCTCCGCCGAACAGCACCACCCGCTGGCGCGCGCCGTGATGGGCCATCACGCCGGACTTGCGGGGCGGGGGCGCCTGGGTGAGCGCGATCTCGGTCCAGTCGCTGCCGTCGAACTCCCAGGTGTCCCCGGCGAGGGTCTCGCTGCCCAGGTCCCCGCCGAACAGCACCACCCGCCCCCGTGCGGCGTCGTAGGCGAGGTGGTGACGGCGGCGGGGCGGCGGCGTGTGCGCGGTGGCCACGGCGGTCCACGCCACGCCGTCCCACTCCCACGTATCGTCGAGCAGCGTCTGGCCCTGCCCGCCGAAAAGCACCACCACCTCCCGCTGGGCGTCCCAGGCCATGGCGTGGCCGTGACGCGCCTCGGGAGCGGGGGTGGTCTGCTCCACCGTCCAGTCCGTGCCGTCCCACGTGGCGGTGGTGTCTACGTTCCCTCCCTGCTCCGCGCCGCCGAACAGTACCACCTCCCGTCGCACCGGGTCGTAGACCATGGCCGCGCGATCCCGGTGTCCGGGGTTCGTGGCGGGGAAGCGCTGCACCCACTGATCCCCAGCGAAATCGAGCTCCCAGGTCTGGGTGTCCTGAAGAAATCCCTCCACCTGGCCCCCGTAGAGCACCGCCCGGTGCCGGTGCGTGTCCCAAACCAGGTGCCCCATCTTCCGCTGCGGGGGCGAAAGCGTGAGGGAGACGCTGCTGAACGACCCCGGCGTATAGCGCCACGTGTCCGCAGGGGCCGCGCCATCGCCGGTGTCCGCCTCGGCCAGGTTGACGTCCGTGCCTCCCACCAGCAGGGCCTGCCCGGACAAGGCCTGGTAGACCATGGCGTGCCCGTAGCGGGGGCTCGGCCAAGTGAAACCAGGGGCGTGCGTCGTCCACGTTCCGGCCACCAGCGCGAACACGTCGTCCAGGGGCTGACCGCCGCCGCCCTGCCCGCCGAAGACAACCAGCCCCCCCTCGGAGACGTCGTAGTAGCACGCCGCGTCGCGCCGCGCCGGCGGTGTCGTCCCTCCGGCGGAGACCACGCTCCAGTCCGTGCCATCGTAGGCCCAAAGCTCCGCGGTCACGCCTGCATCGGTTTCGCCTCCGAAAAGCAGCGCGGCGCGCCGCACCGGATCGTAGGCCAGGCCGTACCCATCCCGGGCGCTGGGCGCCGCGGTGGTGCTCACCGGGACCCAGGTTCGGCCGTCGAGTTCCCAGGTGTCGTCCAGCCGGTTCCCGGTAGCTCCGTCTCGCCCGCCGAACAGCACCACCCGCTGGCGGTGCGGGTCGTAGGTCAGGGCGTGCCCGAACCGGGCCGGTGGCGCGGGCGTCGCGTTCAGAAGCGTCCAGCGCTGTCCGTCGAACTCCCAGGTGTCCCCGGCGGCGCCGCTGGCCGTCTCGCCGCCGAACAGCACCACGCGGTCCCGGTGCCCGTCGTAGACCAGGGCGTGGGCGCGCCGGGCCGTAGGGGCTGGGTCCAACGGCAGCCGCCACCAGCGCTCGCCGTCGAAGGTCCAGGTGTCTTCCAGCAGCCCTGTTTGCGACTCGCCCCCGAACAGAACCAGGCGATCTTGGGACTCGAAGGACGCCACCGCGTGGTGCGCGCGGGCCCCCCAGCCGCTGGACCAGGCCGTCCAGTCCGGGATCTCGCCGGCGCAGTTCGAGCCGCAGCCGTCGTGGCTGGCGAGGTTTCCGTCGTCGCACGTCTCCCCCACCGCGAAGTCCACGATGCCGTTGCCGCAGGACTCGTCGGATTGGCACTCGGCCGAGCAGCCATCACCGGCGGTGTAGTTCCCGTCGTCGCACACCTCCTGCGGCTCCACGAACCCGTTGCCGCAGTACTCCGGGACGCACTGCGGGCTGCAGCCGTCGCCCCCCGTGGTGTTGCCGTCATCGCAGCGTTCCCCCGCCTCGACGTCGGTGACGAGATCGCCGCAGGCGGGCGCCACGCATCCGGGCCGGCAGGCGTCCGGCACCACGTCGCTGTTTTGCGGGCCGTCGTCGCACGGCTCCCCGGAGTCCACCACCCCGTCCCCGCACCGCGCCTGCCGACAGTCGGTGCGGCAGGCGTCGGGCCGCGAGTCGCTGTTTTCCGCGCCGTCGTCGCACTCCTCGAGCCCCTCCACCTCGCCGTTGCCACACTGGCTCACCTGATTTCCGTTCTCGTTTTCGTTGTTCTGGTTCTGGCTCCCCCCGTCGTCGTCGCTGCAGCCACCCCCCCCACCTCCCGCCACCAGCATCGCCGCCAGACACAGCAGACCGAGCCATCGCTTCATGGTGTATTGCTCCGCAGAGGACGTCGCGGGACCAGCATATCACAGTCCCGGACATCCGTTGAGCCCCGCCGGAACGGAGCCATTTGCGCTGTGGCCGAAGCCGCGCGCCCCGCGGGGCCCCCGCCCCTCGCGACGGCCCCCGCGCGCCTCGCCGAGAGCCAAACGCCGACGCCAGGGCACAATATCCCTCAAGTGCACAAAATTTCGGCACACCTCTGCCTCGGCGCCCCCATCCGGCCTGGTTGCTGGGGTCGGGCCGCCGCTCAGGCGGCCCGGC
>CAYFWA010000566.1:127-4981 GCA_964346625.1 uncultured Myxococcales bacterium | reverse complement strand
GGATCGTGGGGATCGTGGGGATCGTGGGGATCGTGGGGATCGTGGGGATCGTGGGAGCCTGCCGCTGCAATGGGAGCGACCAGGCAGACAGCAAAAAGACAGCGTTCGCCCCTGTTTCGGCGTACCTGATGCCTCCCGAGCGCAAGCGGGTGGAGCTGATGATGGAGCGCCGCAAGACAGGGCCAGGGAAGCGACCCATGGTGCAGCCCCGGATGCTGATGGCGCGTCGGATCGACGCCGGAGTGGTCTACCGGATCCGCGAGCGGATATCCGGTGATCGATGGCGCACCGCGGCACAGATCCGGCTGCATGCTCGCCCCGATGGTGCCTGGATCCGCCGACAGCTCGACCTTCACGGCAAACGGGTGGGGCCCAAACAAAAGCGACTGGTGTTCCCCTGGCCTGTGGAAGACGCCGAGCCACGCAGCCTCACCTATCGGATCTTCGGTCGTCGCAGGGATGGTGGGCGCCGGGTGAAGGCGCGGGTCTCGGTGGTGCGCCACGGGTTCTCCCAGAAGGTGGGCTCTCGTCGTTTTGGGCCGTGTCTCGAGGTTCGTGAGGAGCTCCGGCCCGACGTAGGGGGCCGGATGGACCTGCGCTCGGTGTACTGTCGGGGCCTCGGGCGCGTCCGCATCGAGCAGCGCAACGACAGCCTGAGCCGGGGAAAGTCCGTGATCATCGATCAGGTGATCGGGATCCGGAAGATGGAGTGATCGCTTTCGGGTTTGGGGTCAGCCCCGAGCGACGTAGCCTTTGGCGGTCTTGTGCGCTCGGCCCTCCAGGATCAGCAGCTCCAGGTGCTTGGTGATCATGGCCTCTTCCCACATGGCTACGAGATCGGGGGCATAGGGGCGGCCCCGGTAGATGGGGGAAAAGGCAACCAGATCCTCGATGGACCGCTCCGTGCGGATGAGCTCGGCGATGGCACCGTGTCGCATCCGGATCACGTCCAGATAGTGCTGAAAACGCTGCTGAATGCGATCCTTGAAGATCCCGCCGTGACCGGTCACCACGATGCGGGGCTCGAGGTCCATCAGGCTGCGGATGGAATCCTCGAAGCGCTCGATATCCGACTCGGGATCCCCGTACCAGGGGCCGAAGGGGGTCAGGTCGACGTCCCCGGCGACCAGGATCCCCGTGGCGGTATCGAAAAAGCTCATGTGATCGTCGGTGTGGCCCGGCGTGTGCACGGCCACGAGGCGAACCTGCCCGAAATCGAAGCTGGTCCCCGCGTCGTAGGTGTGGCTCGGCTGGAACCCCTCGAACCCCATGGACCCCTGGATGAATGCCTTGTAGCTCTTGCGATGCTCGGACGTGGCGAACCGATCCGCCATGCGGTCGATGTCTCCCACGTCATCCAAGCTCATGACCGGGACGTGGATCGGGACATCCTCGAACATCCAACAACCGGAGAGGTGATCCGGGTGGGCGTGGGAGATGAGGATCAGATCCGGGGTGGCGACCTCTAGCACCTCCTCGAGCGCGGCCATGCCACACCCGGCGTCGATGAGACACACGGTGTCGGAGTCCACCAGCACCGAGTTCGAAAACGGATACTGCCCTCCGTTGACGCCCGGCAGCAAAAACAGACCCGGATGGATGGCGCGCAATTCCACGGGGTTTCAGTCTAGCCAAGCGGACACTGCGGTCAACTGCGGGGTTTTGGGCCCCGGCTCGAGAAGCAGGCTGTAGTAGAACGTCGATTTTACAGTTGGTTACTAAATCATTGCTCAAGTAGCTCTCGAGGTCAGCGAGATGACCTGACGGGGCCGTGTATTCGAGGGATCCTGTCGAGAAACAACTCTCGAATCTACAGTGAACTGCCTAGAATGCAACTCGATTCAGTTTTTTCTGAATTGACACCGAGAGGCAACCCCGGCATCTTTCTTCGGGGTGTCACGATTGTAAGTGGCTCGGTCCCAAGGGCTCGCGAGCCTTTGCCTTGCACCCAACAAAACGGTTGTTTGCATTCCATCGCTAGATGACCATGTTGTCCGACGGCTGTGTCGGGTTTCATACGGCTCGGTGGCGTGCTTTACAGGGATGAAGCCTGCAGGGCGGAAACCATGACAAACGAGAACGGATCCAGATTCGCGGGGTTCTACCGACTCCCCATGACCGAACGGGTGGACCGGCTCGTCCACGCCAACGGCTTGAAACCGGATACCAAGCGGTTCCTCGAGCAAGGGGAGCGGCTGTCCGAGCACCTCGCCGACCACATGGTGGAGAACTGCGTGGGCACCTTCGAGCTTCCGCTGGGGCTGGGCATGAACCTGCGCGTCGACGGGGTGGATCGGCTGGTGCCCATGGTCATCGAGGAGCCCTCGGTGGTGGCCGGCTTGAGCAAGGCCGCGCGCATCGTCCGGGAGGGTGGGGACGTGACGGCCGAGGTCCGCGGCGGGCAGATGATCGGGCAGATCCAGGTGCTCGACGTCCCCGACATCGCGGCGGCCACCGAACGACTGCTGGCCGAGCGTGAGTCGCTTTTGCGGGAGGCCAACTCCACGGATCCCGTGCTGGTGGGGGTGGGCGGCGGGGCCCGGGATCTCGAGGTGCGGGTTTTGGATCCCCAGGAGCACGACGACCCGGTGGGCCCCATGCTGGTGGTGCACCTGCTGGTGGATGTCCAAGACGCCATGGGGGCCAACGTGGTCAACACCATGGCCGAGCACCTGGCACCGCGTGTGGCCGAGCTCACCGGCGGGCGGGTGCTGCTGCGGATCCTGAGCAACCTGGCGGATCACCGCCTGGTGTCGGTGGACGCTTGGATCGCTGCCGGGGCGCTGGCCGGCCGGGACGCGCCCGACGAAGGGAGCGCCGTGGCCCGATCCATCCAGGAGGCGTCGGTGTTCGCCGAGCGCGATCCCTACCGGGCTGCCACCCACAACAAGGGAGTGATGAACGGCATCGACGCGGTGCTGGTGGCCTTCGGGCAGGATTGGCGGGCAGTGGAGGCCGGTGCCCACGCCTACGCCGCCCGCAGCGGGCGCTACCAGGCGCTGGCGAGATGGCGTTACGACGAGGCCGCGGACGAGCTGAGGGGCCACATGACCCTCCCCATGGCCGTGGGCACCGTGGGCGGCGTCGTCCAGGATCACCCGGCGGTGCGTGCGTCGCTGGACATCGCCCGCTGCAGCGGCGCCCGGGACCTGGCGGCCCTGGCGGCCGCCACCGGCCTGGTGCAGAACCTCGCCGCCCTGCTGGCGCTGGCGACCGACGGCATCCAGCGGGGCCACATGCGGTTGCACTTGCGCAAGATGGCGCTCTCGGTGGGGGCCACTGGTGCCGAGGTGGAGTTTCTGGTGAAAGCGCTCCGGCGGCGGGGACGCTGCACCGACGAGGTCGCCCGCCAGGAGCTCGCCGGCCTCCGACAAGGTCTTTACTAATGGACCCATGGACCCGGCGGAGCATGGTCCAAAGGATCCGGCTTTGCCGGGAGCTGTAAGCCGTAAGCTGTAAGCTGTTAGCTGTTAGCTGTTAGCTGTTAGCCAATCCTCGGCCCGATAAGCCCGATAAGCCCGATAAGCCCGATAAGCCCGATAAGCCCGATATGGTTGATGAGAGACCGATGACCTCAGGGACCGCCATGCGCGCTGGCGCCTTGGCGGCCGTTGGCACGGCGCCCGCCAAGGCCATCCTCATGGGGGAGCACTTCGTGGTGCACGGCACGCCGGCCCTGGCCGTGCCGCTCCCCGGCCTGCAGCTCAGGGCAGAGGTCCGTCGGCGAGCTGCGCCCGATCCAGGTAGTGGCGCGTACGCGTACGCAGAAGCAGATGCAGATGCGGACGCGCCCGCGGACGCGCCCGCGGGCGCCGACGCAGACCCCGCAGCGGAGGTTGGAGTTGGACTGGGTGCGGTTGGCCCCGCTGACGGGGACACGCACAGCGGAGCCGATCCGGCGAGGGAACGCGAGCACCTGGACTTCTGCGTGCGAACCGCCCTGCAGGCGCTGGGGTCTCCGGGGCTGTCCGTCTCGGTGGACATCCACTCCTCCATTCCCGTGGGATCGGGGATGGGATCGAGCGCCGCGTTGTCCGTGGCGATCGCCCGGGCCACGGCGGCGCTTCTGAAACGCCCGCTGGACGCTGCCGGGGCGCGCCGGCTGTCCATGCGGTGCGAGCGGCGCGCCCACGGTCGCCCTAGCGGCGTGGACACCGAGGTCTGCGTCACGGGCCGGCCGGTGTGGGCGGCCGACGGCCGCTTCGAGGCCCTGGACGGGCCGGGGCTGGGCCGAATGGGGCTGCTGGCGATGCTCTGCGGGGTGGGGGGCGCCACCGCCGAAATGATCGCGCGGGTGGACCGGTTTCGCGCCAATCACCCGCGACGCTTCGAACATCTGGCCGAGCAGACCGTGCAGCGCGGCCACGCCGCGCGGCAGGCGCTGCTGGCGGGCGAGGTGGATCGGCTCGGTGCGGACTTGACGCGACAGCACGAGGTGTTGCAGGAGATCGGGGTGTCCACTCCCGCGCTGGACGCCGCGGTGCAGGCGGCGCTGGAGGCGGGCGCCTCGGGCGCCAAGCTCTCCGGTGCGGGTGGCGGGGGCCTGGCGGTCGCGGTGGCGCCGGTGGCGGGCCTGTCCCGGATCGCAGACGCGCTGCGGGCGGGCGGAATCTCGGTGCTCGCGGTCAGCCCACTGGCGGGGAGCTGACCGGTTCCGCCGCCGCTGACCACGCCGATTCGAATGGGCATCGGATTCGAAAGACGGCTCCCGGATTTCCCTGATGAACGCAGGCACCCCGAGCACCCCGAGCACCCCGAGCACCCCGAGCACCCCGAGCTCCCCGAGCACTCCGAGCACCCCGAGCACCCCGAGCACCCCGAGCACCCCGAGCACCCCGAGCACCCCGAGCACCC
>CAYFWA010000565.1:0-5004 GCA_964346625.1 uncultured Myxococcales bacterium | reverse complement strand
ATGAAGACGTCAATGAAGACGTCAATGAAGACGTCGATGAAGACGTCGATGAAGACGTTGCTGAAGACGTTGCTGACGGCGTTGCTGGTCCTCACCGGTGGGGCTGCTCCAGGATGCGACGAGACCGACCCGAGCGCCGTACACTTCCAGGTGGATCTGTCCGACCTCGGCGAGGAGGCCGACGAGCTCGTGGTGGAGGGGTACCTCGCCAGCCGGCCCATCGGCGCGGCCGGCGCCGCCGGCGCCGACGACGCCTCCCGGCTGTCACGCTTCGAGCATGACGGCACCATCACCCAGACCGAGTTCTTGATCCTGCTGCCCGACCACTGGACCGACACCCCGGTGGAGTTCCGGGTCCGCGCCCTGAGCGACGGCACCGAGATCGGCGGGGCGGCCCGGGTGCTGATCCCGCCGCGCCACCAGGTGCAGGACGTGCCCATGACCCTGCGCCCGGGCGCGCTCAACTGCGGCAACGGCGTGGTGGACACCTACGAGCTGTGCGACGGCACCGACTTCGGCGGCGCCACCTGCACGGAGGCCGCCGGGCTGCTCGACGGCGAGCTCCTGTGCAAGGACTGCCGCCTCAACGTCTCGAACTGCTTCCAGTGCGGCAACGGCTCCCTCGAGGGGCCGGAGGACTGCGAGGGCCAGAACCTCAACGGTCAGACCTGCACCACCTTGGGCCGGGGCTTCGTGGGTGGGACCCTGCGCTGCGATGGCAAGTGCCAGTTCGACCTGGCGGGCTGCAACCTCGGCTGCGGCAACGGGCGCGTGGATCCGGGCGAGGAGTGCGACGGCAACGACCTGCAAGGCGAGTCATGCCATTCTCTCGGCGGCTTCACCGCCGGCGCCCTCGCGTGCGATGACCAGTGCCGCTTCGATCTCTCGGGCTGCTCGGTGTGCGGCAACGGCCAGCTCGAGGGCACCGAGGAGTGCGACGGGGCCGCCTTCGGCAACCTGACCTGCTCGGATCTGGGCTTCGCGTTCGGCCAGCTCGGCTGCGTCGGCTGCGAGATCGACACCAGCAACTGCTGCGGCGACGGCGTGGCCGGCTACCTGGAGGACTGCGACGGCGCCGACGTGGGCGGCCGCACCTGCTCCTCGGTGACCTACAACCTGCTGCCCGACGGACAGCTCGCCTGCTCGAGCGGCTGCGACTTCGACATCTCCGGCTGTCACAACTGCGGCAACCGCACCCTGGAGGGCCCAGAGGACTGCGACGGCGACAACCTGGGAGGCCAGGACTGCCTGTCGTTGGGCATGCCCCACAACGGCACCCTCGCCTGCAATCCAGACTGCACCTTCGACACCGCGGACTGCGACGTCTGCGGCACCGGAGTCACCAGCTCGGACGAGGAGTGTGACGACGGAAACACCGAGCCGGGGGACGGCTGTGCGGCGGACTGTACCCTGGAAGCCGGCTGGACCTGCGACACCTCCGTCCAGCCAGCCCGGTGCAAGCCCGTGACCTGCGGTGACGGCAACGGCACCATCGACCCACCCGAGGTCTGCGACGGCGCCAACCTGGGCGGTGAGACCTGCCTGTCGCAGGGCTATCTCCAGGGCGGCGGCGCCGGCCTGGCCTGCGAGCCCACGTGCACCGCCCTCGATCCGAGTGGCTGCATCGGGGGCGCCATCGACTCGGTGGCGCAGATCGAGGACGCCCTCACCGAGGCCAACGCCTCGACCGGACACGAGGTCATCGCGGTGCACGGCGGCAGCTACAACCCCACGGACAGCATCGTGCTCGACGAGTGCGGCGGCGGCGCCTGCTCCGGCGGCCGCCCCTACGGCGTAACCGTCCAGCCCCGCCCCGGCGAGACCGTCTGCTTCACACCCACGGGCACTTTCCCCGTTTTCGACGTGTACACGGGCGAAAACGCGTTTTTCGACCTGTGCTTCGACGAGGTGCCCCAGGCCTTCATGCTCAACGCCGGCGCCGACGCCGGAGGCAACCTCGTGCGCAACTGCCGCTTCGAAAACAGCGCCAGCCTACCCGACATCATCCTTTGGGTGGACTCCCGCGGAAACGAAATCCTGGCCAACTGGTTCGTGAGCCAAACCCCCCAGCTCGGCACGCGCGCCATCTTGCTGTCCGAGGAGGACAACATCGCCGCCATGAACGCCATCTCCGGCCCATTCGAGTACGCCATCCAGGTGGGCACCGGCGCCGGCGCGAGCCAGGTCACCAAGCTGGATCACAACAGCGTCCGCATCACCGGGAGCCTCAGCGGTGGCGGCGTCCTCTTTCTGAACGCGAACGAGATCTGCTACCGCAACAACATCGTCTACGGTGACGGCACCTCCACCGGGCTGGAAATGAACTCCCTCTCATTCGCACCCCAGCCCTCCTGCGGCGGAGATCGAGCAGCCGCCAACGTGAACCTCAACCACGCCGTCGCCTGCACCGACGTCTCCGGAGCTTGCGCCACGTACTGCGACGGCACCTCGGCGACCATCGATCTGTGCGACCTCACCCAGAGCCCCAACTGGTCCGACGAGGCGCTGTGTCTCTCGCCAGGCTCCAGCCCGCTCATCGACGTGGCCGCCACCAACCTGTTTCAGGCCTACGACCACGACGACAGCACCTCCGCGGTGGATTTCGTCGGCTCCGGCCCCGACGTGGGAGCCCGCGAGGACGGCGCGCAAAGACGCTACGGCGGCGTGGATTCGGCCTGTCCGTGACCCCCCTTCCGCGCGCCGACCGTTTCCATTACTGCTCCGAAAAGGAAAAATGGCGTGTGTCGGGGCCCTTGGTGGGCCGGTTTTCTCCGGAATCCTGCACCCTTGCAAAGAAATGTGACAGGACATGTGACAGCTTACGGTTTCTACCGTGTTTTCAATAATATAGCTGTAATTTTAGTAAGCCAGATCTTGTAAAACTTTACTATTGTAAACCGCTCGGCCGCTGTTCTAAACTAAACTCAGGCGTAATGTGCAAAACCATGAGAACCCTGAGATATACACTCACTCTGGCGCTGGTGGCGCTCCTTTCCGGGGGCGCCTCCTGGTGTCATCCCGAGGACAAGAAGCCCGCCGATCCTGACGCGGGCGCACCCGGAGCGGACGCCCAGCCCCCCCCCGACGGGGGGACCGCCCAGTGCGTCAACCCGTGCGAGGGGACCCAGATCCTGTTCGGGCCGGAGACCTTCACCCGAAGCTACAGCGCGCCCCAGACCTTCTACCGCACCTTCGAGCTGCCCGAGGCCGCCGAGGTGTGCATCCACGCCACCAACTTCCAGACCGCCGCCGCCCTGGTGCGCATAGACGGCGACCAGGTCTACTCCCCGAGCGACTTCAACCCCAACGTCACCGAGCTCGACACCACGGTGTCGCTGCCCGCGGGCCAGCACGAGCTGCGCGTGGCCATGGCATCGGCGCCCGGCTCCACCCTCACCTTGGAGATGCGCACCTGCGCGCCCGCGACCCAGGATCCACTCTGCTCCACCGTCGCCATCGACTGGTGCGAGGACAAAGGCTGGAGCGTGGAGAGCGTGGGCTCCGGCTCCATCGTGTGCACGTCCCCCGGCTTTGACGGCGGCGACTCCTGCCTCGGCTGCACCCAGTACAACGTGGTGGTCTGGAGCGACGGCGGCGGGGATCCACTGTGCAACGTGACCTACACCACCCACGCCGGCGCCGTCTACGGGGGACACACCCCCTGCGAATGCGCCGACAACCTCATGGAGTGCGGCATCTGGGACATGCTCGGCTGTATTCCGGACTGAATTCCGGACTGAATTCCGGACTGAGTTTATCCCCCCGCAGCGTACGAGATGGGATCGCCCGTCGGCGCTGCCGGCGGGCGATCCCGTCTCGTACGCAAGCAGACGTGCTGCCCCTCCCCAAAGCTTCACCGAGCAGGCTCCCTCCGGAAATCTGAACTCCTGGTTGATCTCCAGGTGATGATCTCCAACGCCTGCTGCCGATCTCTTGTGGCCGATCGAGACTTGCGTGAACACGGGGGCTGTAGTCCGTTTTGCTACACGCCGCTGGCAGTTGGAGCGAGACCGGGAGCGGCTCCTTTAGTTATCACTCACTAAAGGCCCGCGTGGTTTCGCGCACTTCCTTCGAATCCGAGCTCCGTATCGCGCGATAATTCGGATGATTTCAGGCAGATTGCGATGATTTCAGGCAGATTGCGTTTTCGACGCGGTGTGGTATCGGGGGGCTTGACAGCCTCGGCGCGGGAGGCTAGGGTCCGCTCCGAATTGAGCGACGAAGGCAAGCCGGAGTCGGGCGAATCCAAGCGGCCACCGCTTCAGAGCGGGGTCGAGCGGATTCGCGCCGAGCGGCAGCGTCAGCTCGACGGCGAGCCCGGCTACAAGGCCGGGAAGGCGATTGGGGAGCATCTGAAGCGCTCCACGATGATCGTGCTCCCCATCGAGATGGCGCTCGCTCCAGTGCTCCTCGCGCTCGGTGGGTGGTGGTTGGACGATTATCTCGACACCTCACCCTGGTTCACCATCGCCGGCGCCGTCTCGGGCCTCATCCTGTCGATCCGCGCGGTGCTCAGAACCATCAAGGAGGTTTCCCGGTGAGTCTCGGCACGTCGCTCGGCAGTGGTTTTCCCCAGCGGAGCATCACCACCACGCTGGTGGCCGGCGTCGTCATGTCCCTGGTCGCCATCCGGTACTTCGGCATCGGCCACGGCGCCGGCTTCGCCCTCGGGGTGCTGCTCGGCTGCCTCCATGTCTGGACCTGGATGGGGCTCGGAAAACAGCTCCTGGGACCCAAGGACCCAATCTGGATCGCCTTGTACCTGTTGCTCAAGCTCGGCGTGGTCTACGCCGGTGCCATAATCTACCTGATTCATCAGCGAGCCTACGCCCCAGCCTTTGCCATCGGCTTCAGCCTGATCTTCCTGGTGATGATCCAGAAGGTGGTGGGGCGCAGGCTCCTGGAGCAGCGGAAGCTACGGAGCGTCCCATGATCGCGAACCGTTCCCCGGTACACGTTCAGGGGGGATGTCCCATCCCCCCTCGCCCCGAAAAAGCGCGGTTT
>CAYFWA010000564.1:0-5004 GCA_964346625.1 uncultured Myxococcales bacterium | reverse complement strand
GGGAGGCGGGGACGGATCTCGAAATCTTCAATTCGGGGACAGGGCAGCGGAGGCCGTGGGCCGTGAACGGGGGGAGGCGGGGACGGATCTCGAAATCTTCAATTCGGGGACGGGGGAGGCGGGGACGGATCTCGAAATCTTCAATTCGGGGACAGGGCAGCGGAGGCCATGGGCCGTGAACGGGCCCACGCGAGCCGCTCGACCTTGGATGAAAAATCCCCCACGTCGGGCAACCCTGTAGACCGAAAGGTTTGACTAACCCCAGGACGTAGGACTAACTATCACCCGATGACTACGACACATTCCCCCCATCGCCGCCGCTGGCTGCGCTCGGGCCCGCGGCTACGCTCGGCCCCGCGGCTGCGCTCGGGCCCGCGGCTACGCTCGGCCCCGCGGCTGCGCTCGGCCCCGCGGCTGCGCTCTGCCCCGCGGCTGCGCTCTGCCCCGCGGCTGCGCTCTGCCCCGCGGCTGCGCTCTGCCCCGCGGCTGCGCTCGGCCTCGCGGCTGCGCTTTGCCTCGCGGCTGCGCTCGGCCCCGCGGCTGCGCTCTGCCCCGTGGCTGCTGTGGCTCACGCTGGCCCTCGCACCGCTGTGGAGCTGCCAGGCCGAGTGCGACGGCCTGGTGGGTAACCCCAAGGCCGGCCTCACTCCCCCGAAATCCCGGCTGTTTTTCCCCACGGGGCTCGCGCTCACGCCCGACGGGCGCTACCTGTTCGTCACCAACGGCAACTCGGACCTCAAGTACAACGGCGGCAGCATCGTGGTGGTGGACGTGGAGACCGCCCTGCAGCGGCTGCTGCACCCCCTGGAGCACCCCGAGACCTGCCGCACCTCGCCCCAGGACAGCAGCATCGCCGAGTGCCAGGAGGGGCCCGTGTCCGACGGCGAGGGCGGGCAGATCCCCGGCCTCATCCTGGGCGAGCACACGGTGCGGCTCGGCTACTACGCGGGCTTCATCCGCCTGTGGGACCTCACCACCGCGCCCTTCGAGCCCTGGCAGGAGGAGCTCGAGGACGGCGGCTTCCGGCGCTACCGCCTCTACACCCCGGTGCGGGGCGATCCCTCGGTGACCTTCGTGGACGTGGTGATGGAGTCGGCCGACAGCAGCACCATCGCGTGTCTCGACTGCGGCCTGGGCTGCGAGGGCGATGCGCCCCGTGACTGTCTGGACCGCTACCGGGTGGAGGCCCCCTCCAAGGGGCGCCGCGATCTGTTGCCCGCGTTGCTGCCCGCCGAGCCCTTCGACCTGTATCACGACGGGCAGGGCGGCTTCATTCTGGTGGCGCACCTGGTGGACGGCACCCTGTCGCTCATCGACCTCGGCGGCTTCCAGGGCGATCTGCGCCGCGGGGGCCCGGACCTGGTGGACGTGCTGCCCGCGGTGCTGGCCACCGACCCCGACGGCCGCGCCGGCGGGTTCAACGTGGTAACGCGCACCCCCGACGACCCCAGCGGCTGGATCTACGTCAGCAACCGGGCGGCCTCGCAGATCCTCACGGTGCGCGTGCTGGGCGCCGACGCCCCGGTGGCCGAGGACCGTGGCATGGAGATGGTGATCGGCCCGTCGGTGGTGCTGGGCGCGCCGGTGGGGCCGCTGGAGGGCGGCGCCGAAGTCCGGGGCCTGACCTTCTCGGCCGACGGCAACCGCCTGTACGCCGTGACCCGCACGCCGCCGGCGCTGTCGGTGATCGACACGAGCCTCGAGGACGGCCAGCCCCGCAACGAGGTGCTGGACGTGGTGGAGGTCTGCCCGCGCCCCTCGGTGCTGCGCACGCGTCTGGACTCCTACGGGCGCACCCTGGCCTATGCGGTGTGCTACGGCTCGGGCGAGATCTACGTAGTGGACACCGCCGAGGCCCGCGTGGTGGGTCGCATCGACGGGGGCGGCGGACCCCACGACCTCATCATCATGCCCGAGACCCCGGCCGTACCCGAGGCGCTCCGCGGTTTCGCCTTCTTGGCCAACTTCGGCGAGCACACCGTGGGCGTGGTGGATCTGCGCGAGGAGTCCCCCACCTATCACCAGTTGATCGGCCGCATCGGCTGGCCCGAGGAGCTCGAGCAATGAGCGCTCGTTTCGCCGACGTCACTCGAGCCACCCCGCAAACCGCTCGCGAGTTGACCTTGCCACTGACACCGTTCGCCACCGCCCCCCTGCCACCCCCTCGCTTCCCGGCTGCGCCGGGACGGCGCCGCCCGGCGCGAGGTCTGCTCACCGCGGCGCTGTGCGCCCTGGCGGCCGCCTCTGTGGCCCTGGCGACCGGCTGCGAGGAGAACGAGGTGGTCACCCCCACGCGCTACCTCGAGCGCCCCAACGCCGTGGACTTCTTCTGCGTGGGCCCGGTGGTGGACGAGGCCAACCAGGACTACACCGCGCTACCGCCCTACGCCTGCGACGAGGAGATCGAGGGCGCCGACCGGCGCGCCATCTTCGGCCTGGTGACCAACTCGGCGCGCTCCGAGGTGGCCATGGTTAACGTCAGCACCGGCCAGCTCGTGGATCTGACCAACGAAAACCCCGGCTTCGGCTTCGTGCCCGTGGGCGAGATGCCCGTGGACGTCGACGTCACCGAGGACGGCTGCGCGGGCTACGTCACCAACTACGGGAGCTGCGACCTGTCGGTGGTGAACTTCAACGCCGTGCTCCAATCCTCCGGGCTGCCCATCCTGGATGAGGGCCGCCACGGCGCCCCTACCGGCCGGATTGGCATTCGCAGCGCCTCGGGCCGGCTGCTGGCCCGAATCCACGACCTGGCGCTCAAGCCCGAGTGGATCGAGCAGCTCCCGCCGGTGCAGGCCTGCGGGCCCGTCGAGGGCCACCGCGCCTACGTGAGCCTGCCGAGCTGCGGCCTGGTGGCCGAGGTGGACCTGGACTCCGGCCGGATCCTGCAGAGCCTGCGGTTCGGCGAGGGGGGCGCGGTACAAAGCGCGGGCATCGATCCTCAGTGCCCGGCCGACTGCGTGGACTTCTCCGGCGACGGGGTGGCCGGCGGCGCCGTGTCCGAGCAGCGCCCCGGGCCGCTGCGGGTGACCTGGGACGGGCGGCGGCTGGTGATCGGCTGGAACACCGCGCCCTACGTCACGCTGGTGGACATCGACCCGGTCACCGGCGCCTTCGCCAACCCCCGCACCCTGACCCTGGCCGAAGAGCAGAGGGGGGTGCTGCGCATCCGCGAGACGGTGACCTGGACCCACGACTGGCACTTTCTGTACGTCATCAGCCGCAGCGGCGTGGTGCACGTCATCGACGCCGATCGGGAGCAGGAGTGCGAGACCAACCCCGACCCCACGGATCCCTTCTTCCCTGAGGATCCGGCCGACGACGCCGCCTGGGAGGTGTGGTCCGAGCGCCGGGGCTGTCTGCCCCTGGGCGACCCGAGCACGCCGGAACGGGCGCCGGGGGTAAAGACCCCCGCCCTGCAGCTCCCGGGGGGCCGTCAGGCGGTGGACGTGCAGTTCATCGAGCTTTTCGCCGACGGCTACGAGGACTCCAACCTCACGACGCTGGATCCGCGCTACCTGGTGGGCAATTTCGCTTACGTGGTGAGCGCCGACGGGCTGGCCTACCTGGTGAACGTGGACGAGGATTTTTCCGAGACCCTGGACCCCGACGTGTCCGTGCCGCCGGTGCAGCACCGGCGGGCCGACGGCGTGCACGCCGTGCTCGCCCACCAGCTCCGCAGCGCGCTGGACACCCGGCCCGACGAGGACGGCCGACCGCGACCGCCTGAGGACGAGCCCCAAAGGCTGTACTTCGAGGCCGAGGCCCTGCCCGACGACGGCGGCTACGACCGCATTCGCAAGGTGTCGGGGGGGCCGGAGCCCGACATCGAGGTGCTCGATCCGCGCCACGTGCGCACCGAGACCTGGACCCTGCGCTACATGGGCACCCTGCCCACCACGGATCGCGACACCGGGCAGGTGGTGCGCCACGACCTGGCGGACGTGGCCGAGGGCCAGACCGAGTTCCGGGATCCGGGCCTGCCCTTCTGCCAGGCCGGTGTACGCGACGGGGACGTGGTGAAGCTGTCGGGCTGCGACGGCGATAGCGACTGCGCCGAGGGGTTCTACTGCTACCAGACCTTCCTGCAGCCCGCCGGCACCACCGGCATCTGCCTGGCCGAGGACGC
Source organism: uncultured Myxococcales bacterium (assembly GCA_964346625.1). Classification (GTDB taxonomy): domain Bacteria; phylum Myxococcota_A; class Polyangia; order HGW-17; family JAJRWW01; genus CAYFWA01. The sequence goes on along the minus strand of CAYFWA010000564.1, from coordinate 875 downwards.
CGGCACCGATCTGGAGGGCCGCTGCGAGGGGCTGACCCTGTCGCTGCGCGAGTACACCGTGGTGCGGGCCGAGTCCGAGCGCCTGGTGCTCGAGCCGCGGGAGCTCACCGACGCCACGCGCATCACCGAGTGCGCGGACGAGGACCTGGCCGGCTACTGCTGCGACGAGCAGGGCGAGGGGCTGGTGGTGGGGCTGCGCCGCGACGACCGCTGCTTCGCCGCGCCGGAGCCCGACCTTCCCCACTACATCCTGTTTTCTGACGGCACCTCGCGCACCGCCCACTGCACCGAGGGGCTGCGGCGCTACACCATCCGGGTGGGCGAGGACCAGTACCTGCTGTCGGGCAGCCGCTCCGGCGCGCCGGTGATGGGGGTGCCCGACGCGGCCGACGGCGGCCACTGCATCCACGACCCGTCACGGTCCACGGTGATCACCGCGCGGGTGCCGCGCCGCGAGCAGCGGTTCCGCAACCAGATGCTCGCCTTCACCCTGGAGCTGCCCGCGGGCGCCACCGCCGAGCCCCCCACCTTCGGCTATTACCTGCAGTTCGACCTCGTGGCCGGCTTCGAGCCCCAGGGTGTCGATCTGTCGGCCCGGCTGCCCGCCGGCGTCGAGCTGGCCCCCGACGGCTACATGTACGTGGTGGATCAGGGCGACGACAGCTCTCTGGGCGGGCTGCAGGGCCAGGTGCTGCGGCTGCGGCCCGGCGACATAGCCCTGGACACCACCTTCGTGGTCAGATAGCGTTCAAAAATCGCAAGCGCCACCACCCTCCGGCACAACCGCGAAAAAAACGCGAGCACGGCCGCGAGCACGGTTGCGAGCACGGCCGCGAGCACGGCCGCGAGCACGGTTGCGAGCACGGCCGCGAGCA
>CAYFWA010000563.1:2877-5005 GCA_964346625.1 uncultured Myxococcales bacterium | reverse complement strand
CGCTGGCGTTGACCAGCAACATGTCGCCCTGACCGAGCAGCTGCTCCGCGCCCGAGCGCGCCGAGTCCTACCCTGTGCCCCCGCCCCCGTCGGCGAAGGCCCAGGCCTGCGTGCCCTCCCCGGCCGCGGGGGGGGACCCCAAGGAGGCCGAGGGCGACGCCGGTGAGCAAAAGCACCTGTACGATCCGGCCCGCACGCGCCTGGGCATCATGAGCACCGCCGAGGTGCTGGGCCACGGCGAGTGGGAGATCGCGGGCCGCAACATCGTGGGGATGCTCGAGCTGGGCGTGGGCCTCGGCGACCGCTTCCAACTCACCGCCAAGACCAGCCCCATCACGTGGTTCGTGCCGGGCATCGACATGGGGCTCAAAAACGCCCTGTGGATGGCCGAGATCAAGGCCCAGATCTGGCGCAGCCCCAAGTTCAAGCTCACCGCCGAGCTGTCGTACTTTCACGTGGCCAACGTCCACGGCGTGCGGCCGGGGCTGTCCATGAAGATCGGCGGTGACCACATCGCCTTCCACGCCGGGGTGGGCACCCAGCTCCTCATCTTCCCCGCCGCCCAAGCCGAGGTCGACGGGCCGACCTACTCGGACTGCGGCGCCGACGCCTCCACCACCTACGACTGCGGCGGCGTCGAGCAGGGCTCGCGCCGCAGCCACGACGTCCACCCCGTGGGCTACGCCACCGCCGGCCTCGAGGTGCGCTTCTGGCGCTACGGCAAGTTCTTCGTCGAGGGCTTCGTGGCTGGCGCCCGCGGCACCCCCACCCTCGCCGGCGTGGTGCCCGGCGTACGCTTCCACAACGGCGTGTTCGCCGCCGACCTCGGCCTCGGCGTGCTGCACATCGACGAGGACGACGTCACCGTGCCCCTGCCCGTGCTCAACTTTAGCTGGCGGTGGTAGGTAGAAGGACCTCGGACGCCCCTCCGCTGCTTCCAGTCGCCCCCCCCACCTTTTTCGCCTCCTTCGTTTCGCCGACCTTCGGCTGCATTGCGCCTCAAACGCCCTATCTCGTAGACACTCCAGCGCGATTGCCGTATCCTAGCGCGCAGGTCTCACGGAGTCGTGAGGCCTGCGGGCATCGAGCCCACCAGGCATACTGGGAGGAGAAAATGATGAGTAGAATTCGGGCTTTTACGACATTCCTGAGTGGCAGCACCGTGGCGGTGGCGGTGGCGGGGGCGGTGGCAGTAGCCGGCCTTGCCGGCTGCAGCTCCGACCCGCTGAAGCATCGGGTGTCGGACGACGTCATCGGCCAGCTTCCGGCGGACAAGCTGCAGGACGCACGCAAGCTCAAGGCCGAGGTGGACGCGGCCAAGCAGAAGTGGGAGATCGCCAAGAAGAAACAGAAGCTGGTGCAGCTCGAGTTCGAGGCGGCGCAAAAGTACGCCCGGGCCGCCAGGCTGCGCCTCAAGGCGGTGGGGGAGAAGCTGGCCCTGCAGAACAAGGGCGTGCCCATGGACCTGCCCCCCGGCGCCCTGGAGGAGGCGCGCAAGGACCGCGAGCTGGCCAAAAAGAACCTGGAGTACCGCCGGCTGCTGGCCGAGCTGCAAGAAAAGCACATCAAGCAGTTCTACATGAAGTACCACTCGCTGCGGGCCGTCTACTTCGAGAAGGTGGTGGAGGCGATCCACAAGGTGGGCCACGAGGCCATGAAGGAGAACAAGAAGAGCGACTTCGCGCGGCAGGTGGGCGAGCGCAAGACCCTGATGGCCGAGACCCTCGAGGAGGTGGAGCGCTCCGAGGCGGCCATCAAGTCCCTCAAGCAGTCCGTGGAGCCCGAGTGGGCGCCGCGCCTTTCGTGCAAGCCCACGAGCCAGCAGCCGGTCGCGCCGGTCGCGGGCGAGGGCCAGGGCGGCGGAACCACCACGCCGCCGCCGGACACCACGCCGCGCGACGCCGGACAGCCCTACAAGACCCCGGCCGAGGACGACACGGCCACGCCGCCGGCCGACACCACCCCGCGCGACGCCGGGCAGCCCGGCAGCAGCTCGGACAGCGAGTAGACCGACCCACGCGGAGCCGGCACGAGGCTCCGGGCCCTACCCAGCCCGTTCCGGCGGGGGGACGGTCCCGCGGAGACGTCCCGGACTCCGCGAGCCCTTTTCCGCCCTTCCGCACGATGT
>CAYFWA010000563.1:0-2777 GCA_964346625.1 uncultured Myxococcales bacterium | reverse complement strand
CCACGTTGTCCACGTTGTCCACGTTGTCCACGTTGTCCACGTTGTCCACGTTGTCCACGTTGTCGAGGAACCCAGGACCAGGAGGAGACACCATGCGTGACCCACGAGTCGAACCCTTACACCCACGCCAGCGGACCCGGGCCTTGCGGATTCCCATCACCGTCCTCGGCGCCGTGACGATCCTCGGCGCCCTCGTGATGAACGGAGCCGGGGCGGCGGGCTGCAACCAGCAACCCAAGGACGCCACGGACGAGCACTGGACCGGCGCGAAAAAGAGCGCGGGATCGCCCGCGGCCCGCGGGAGCGACGGGGAGAAGGAAAAAGAGAAAGCGTCCGCCGACGCGCCGTCCCGCCGACGCGGGGCGCCCGCGGCGCGGCGCCCGAGCGCCGCCACGGGCAAGCGGCCCCGGGTGGCCGTGCGCACCAGCATGGGCGACTTCATGCTGGAGCTGTACGCGGACAAGGCCCCCATCACCGTGAAGAACTTCCTGCGCTACGTGGACGAGAAATTCTACGATGGGACCATCTTTCACCGGGTCATGTCGAGCTTCATGATCCAGGGCGGTGGGTTCACCCCGGATCTGCGCAAGAAGGAGACCCACGACCCCATCGAGAACGAGGCGAACAACGGCCTGTCCAACCAGCGCGGCACGGTGGCCATGGCGCGCACCCGGGCCAAGGACTCGGCCACGGCCCAGTTCTTCGTCAACGTCGTGGACAACGCCAAGCTCGACCACCGGGGGCCCGGCCCGCGGTTCGGTTACACCGTGTTTGGCAAGGTGGTCGAGGGCATGAACGTGGTGGACAAGATCCGCCGCACGCCGGTGGAGCGAAAATCCAGGCGGTTTACGCACTTGCCCAAGGAGACGGTGGTGATCAAGTCCATCCGCCCGGTGAAGTGATCCCGCCTTTTTCGTCGCGCGCCTCGCCTCGGGCGCGCCGCCCCGCCGCCCCCGTCACCCCGGCTTTGGAACCTGACCTCCCCTTCGTTGTCACGTATCTCTGTGCTGGCGGCAGCCGACGACTCTCTGTGCTGTGGGCAGCCGTCGGCCGCTGGCGGCTGCCGTCGGGTGAAGCGCGGCTCTTTTCGCGCTATGTTTACAGAACCCAGCGAGTCCGGATCGCGTTCCATGGCTCGCGCCCGCTGCCGCGGCCCTGGTCGGCGCCGACCCGGAGAGCACCCGCCCGCGAATCGAGCGGCTCCCGTCGCGCAGCCCGTTAATGGAGGTTCCGATGCATCGACGCCCGTTCCCGCTCGTCTGCTTCCCGGCGGCCACGCTCGCGCTCACGCTGGGGCTGGCGCTCACGCTGGGGCTGGGGCTCACGCTGGGGGCCTGCGCCCCGACGACCCAGAGCACCCAGCAGCCCCGTCCGCGGCCCCGGCCAGACACCGGGCCCGCGGTGAAGATGAGCATGGAGCCGATCCAGATCGTGGCCACTCCCACGGGCAAGGGGCAATACCAGACCGAGGCCTTCTCGGCCGAAGAGCTGTTCCGCGAGGGGATCACCCGCCAGAAAAAGGACGACTGCAAAGGGGCGGTGCCGCGCTACGAGAAGCTGCTCGAGTACTTCGCCGACTCGCCCTTCGGCGCCGCCGCCCACTACAACCTGGGGCTGTGTCTGCAGAAGCTCAGCCGCTTCGGCGAGGCGGCGCGCCACTTCGAAAAGGCCAGCCGGGCGGTGGACGACGCGGCCGAGCAGATCCTGGCGCTGGGCGCGGCGGGGGTGAACTACGCGGAGGCCAAGAAGTGGGCCGCCTCGCGGCGCTGCTTCGCCGCCCTGCTCGAGCGCGACGACCTGACCAACGCCCAGCGCCTGGAGGCCCGAACCCGCTACGGGTTCGCCTGGTTCAAGGACGAGAGCTTCAGCAAGGCCATGCAGGCCTTCCGCGAGACCCTGTCGCTGTATCGCAAGGTCCGCAAGCAGGAGCGGCTGCCCACCCTGTTTTACGTAGCCATGGCGTCGTATCACCAGGCAGCCATCTACCACGAGAAGTTCCGCGACAGCCCCATCCGCTTGCCGGCCAAACGGATGCTGCAGGACATGGAGCAGAAGGCCACCTGGATGTACAAGGCCCAGCGCGGCTACTGGCGCGTGGTGAAGCTCAAGAACCACTTCTGGGCCGTGGCCGCCGTCTTCCAGGTGGGCAACTGCTACTGGGAGTACCGCCAGGCCATGCTCGACGCGCCCGTGCCGCGCTTTTACGACGTGCGCTACTTCGACAAGACCCTCGAGCGCTACGAGATGATCACCGCCGACGAGCAACGGCAGGAGTACTACAGCAAGCTGCGCGACAAGACGCGCATCCTGCTGCGCCACGCCATGAAGGTATACCGCAAGGGGCTGGTGACCGCCGAGCGCATCGGCGCCAAGAACATCTGGGTCAAGCGGATGCAGCGCGCCTACGCCGACGTCAAGCGGCGCTACGAAAAGGACCAGGAGCTCGGCGCCCCGGCCACCGCGGGAGATCACCGCCAGGCCCCGGCCCGCTCGCCGCTTTTGCCCAAGGCCCTGGATCCCACCCGCTACGTCCCCATGGCCGTGGAGCTATGACTCGGATGGAGCTATGACTCGGAATCGCGCTTCGTAGCAATCAAGTAGCGCTGGCTGCCGCGCGGCTCTACGCGCAGGGCGCCGCGGGCCTCGAGGCGCTCAACGGTGTCTCGGGCCTGCTCGGGTGTCATCCCCAGCGAGGCGGCGAGGTTCTCTAGGGTCTCGGGCCCAGGTTCATCACGCCGAGCACAAACATCAGCGCCATCGTAGCCCAACAGCAGAGC
>CAYFWA010000562.1:0-5005 GCA_964346625.1 uncultured Myxococcales bacterium | reverse complement strand
GCCGGGCGCCTCGGCGCCCTGAACTGGACACCTTATTCGTGACCGGGGCCTTACCGTGGCCCCGGTGGAGCCTGCGGGCCTGCTGGACATCAAGGCCGCCACCTACTCGGCGCTGCGCTGGGACGCCGCCGACCCCAGCGCCGCGAACGGCGGCGCCGGCATCACCGCCGGCATCACCGCCGAGATCACGCTGGACCTGTAGCCACGCGGGCCGTCGTGAGGCGCCCCGCCTGGGGTGCCCCCCTTCCGACGCGGTGCCGGTTTTCAGTAGCTTTCGGGGGTGAGCTTCACCTTGCCCCGGAAGATCCGATAGATGGCGATGGTGTAGGTAAGCACCAGGGGCATGCCGATGGCGGCGATGATGGCCATGATGCCCAGGGTGCGCTGCGAAGAGGCTGCGTTGTAGATGGTGAGGCTGTTTTCGGGGTTCGGCTGGGAAAACACCAGGTGCGGGTACATGCCGATGCCGAAGGTGACCAGCAGCCCCACCATGGTGAGGCACGAGGTCAAAAAGGCCCGGAACTCGCGCCCGTGGTGCAGCTCGCGGGGAAGATTGGCCACCGCCAGCAGGGTGAGCACGGGGACCACCGCCAGCGCGGGCTGCGCCCGAAAGGGTGCCACCAGGTGGGGCTGGGTCAACCAGGTGGCCACGGTGGTGGCCAGGTAGCTCACGATGAAAAACGCCATCAGGCGCCCCACCCAGCCCTGGGCACGCCGCTGCAGCTCGTCCTCGGTCTTGAGGATCACGTAGATCCCCCCGTGCATGGCGAAAAGCGACAGGGTGGTGACCCCCACCAGCAGCGAGTAGGGGTGCAGCAGGGACAGGAATCCTCCCACGAACTCGTGGTTGGCATCCAGCGCGATGCCCCGGGCCAGGTTGCCCAGCGCGACCCCCACCAGCACGCTGCCCAGCACCGAGCCGAGGCTGAAGGTCACGTCGAAGGTGCGGCGCCACCAGGCGGCCTCCTGCTTGCTGCGCACCTCGATGGAAACGGCGCGCAGGATCAGGGCGAGCAAAAAGAGCATGAACGCGATGTAAAACCCCGAGAAGGTGGTGGCGTAGGCCTCGGGGAAGGCCGCGAACAGCGCCCCGCCTCCGGTGACCAGCCACACCTCGTTACCGTCCCACACCGGCCCGATGCTGTTGATCATCAGCCGCCGCTCGGTGTCGCCCTTGGTAAACAGGTGCAGCGAGCCCACGCCCAGATCGAACCCGTCGAGCATGGCGTAGCCGGTAAACAGGATCCCCACCAGGAAGAACCACAGGGTGTTCAGGTCCCAGGCCAGGCTCATGCATCGCCTCCTTGCACCCGCGGACGATCGCTGGCCAGCACGGGCTCCTCATCCGCTCTTTCCTTCGCGGCCTCTTTCCCCCCAGCGCCCGGCTCCTGGCCCTCGTCCGCGTCGGAGGGCCTCTCGGGGCCGTGCTGGATCTTGAAGTTGAGCAGGTAGATGAACACCAGAAACAGCGCCACGTAGATCAACAGGAAGATCACCAGCGAGAAGATGATCTCCGCGGTTGTCACCCGGGGGGAAGCGGCCTCGGAGGTCCGCAGCAGGTCCTGCACGATCCACGGCTGGCGGCCCCACTCCGCGGTGAACCAACCCAGCTGGTTGGCCAGCTGGGGGGCGAGCACCGCGAACACGAGGACCCACAGCAACCAGCGGGTCTCGAACAGCTTGCCCCGCCAGGCAAAAAACGCCGTGAGCAGCGACAGGCCGATGAGGAACATCCCCAGGGCCACCATGGCGTGGTAGGTCTGAAACACCCAGGTCACCGGCGGCCGGTCCTTTTTGTCCACACCCTTGAGGCCTGGCACCGGGGCGCTGGCGTCGAAGTGCACCATCCACGACAGCCCGCCGGGGATCTTGAGACCCGTGACCGTCTCGCGCTCCTCGTCCACCCAGCCCAGCACGTACAGATCCGCGGGCCCCGATCGCTCGTAGTGGCCCTCCATGGCCGCGAGCTTCACCGGCTGGTTGCGCGCCACACCGTGGGCGCTGGAGTGGCCGGTGGCGAGCTGACCCAGCGAGGCCACCACCGCCACCGGTAAGGCGACCTTGATGGAGATGCGGCCGAAGCGCTGATCCCGCCCCCGCAGCAGGTAGTAGGCCCCCACCGACAACATCAAAAAGGCGCCCGCCTGCCACGCCCCCATGTAGGTGTGCGTAATCCGGTCGAAGGTCGAGGGGTTGAACACCACGTCCCAAAAGGACACGATCTCCGCGCGCAGCTTGTCGTGGGCGTCGGTCACCACATGGTGACCGGCCGGCGTCTGCTGCCAGGAGTTGGCCACCACGATCCAGATGGCGCTAAAGTGCGCCCCCACACAGACCATCACCGTGGAAAAAAAGTGCCAGCCCGCGCTGACCTTGTCCCAGCCGAAAAGGAGCACCGCCAAAAATCCCGACTCCAGAAAAAACGCGAAGATCCCCTCGGCGGCCAGGGCGCTGCCGAACACGTCCCCCACGAAGCGCGAATATCCGGACCAGTTGGTGCCGAACTCGAACTCCATCACGATGCCCGTGGCCACGCCGATGGCAAAGACCAGGGCAAAGATCTTCACCCAGAACCGCGTCGCCTGCCGATAGGCCTCGTCCCGGGTCTTGAGGTACATCCCCTCGAGCGCCACGAGCAGCAGTGCGAGCCCGATGGTGATCGGGGGGAATATGTAGTGAAATCCGGCGGTCAAGCCGAACTGAAGGCGGGCCAGAAACACTGAATCCATAATTGCCTACCCGCTTTCCGCGCGCTGAGCCGGGGCTCGAGCGATAGTGACGCCTATCTGTGTCCATGGAGTCTATAATAGATGAACCGGGTCCGTGACAAGCCTTCTCGAGGGGCCCGGCCCGCCCCATATTTACAAACCATTGAAAACCATTGAAAACCATTGAAAACCATTGAAAACCATTGAAAACCATTGAAAATCATTGAAAACCATTGACGACAACCGGACGCGGCCAAGACGAGTCGGCTGGTCGACGCGCCCCCCGCCAGACCCACAGGAGCTCGCGGTCGCTTTGCGGGGGCTACGTGGAGATGCACCGCGGACAGCGCCCGGACGGGGCCGACGCCGACGCCTTTGGCAAGCTCATGCTGCTCGGTGAGCACGCCGTGCTGCGAGGCGCGCCCGCGCTGGTGCCCCCCGCTTGCCGCGCCGTCCACGATGGCGTAAAAACCGCCCTGCGCGTTGACCCCCGAGCCCGAGGAAGGTGCCACCCATGACCCACCGCCGCCCTGACGAGCCCGTCCACATCCAGAGGGGAGGTCCCATCCCCCCACGCCCCGAAAAACCGCGGTTTTTCGGGGCGCACCCCCAATCATCCCAGCTTCGCGCCGCTGCAGGGAAAGCCCCAATCCGCCGTTTCGCGCGGTTTCGGTCCTCCGCGACACCGGAACGGTTGCCCTCGCTCTCTTTGCCCCTCACCGCCGCCGAGGGTACGCCGCACCCCGAGGCCCGAGCCGCTGCGGTAGATCCCACCGCCGAGGCCTCGGGCGACCGCCGCGTCTCCTTCGACGACGAGCCCCTCATCCTGGTGGACGAGCACGACGCGGAGATCGGCCACGAGGACAAGTGGTCCTGTCATCAGGGAGACGGGAAGCTCCACCGGGCGTTTTCCATCTTCGTGTTCAACGGCCAGGGGGAGCTGCTTTTGCAGCAGCGCTCGGCCCAGAAGCTGCTGTGGCCCGGCATCTGGTCCAATAGCTGCTGCAGCCACCCCCGCCGTGGCGAGTCGCTGGAGGTGGCCACGGCCCGCCGGTTGCGCGAGGAGCTGGGGTTCGAAACCCCCCTTTTGCACCGCTACTGGTTTTGCTACCACGCCCGCTGGAAGGAGGTGGGCTCCGAACGCGAGCTCTGCCACGTGTTCCTGGGGCGTTACCAAGGCGAGGTGCGGGTCAACCCCAACGAGATCGCCGCCTGGCGCTGGATCACCGCAGCCGCGCTGGAGGCAGAGCTGGCCCGCACGCCCGAGCGGTTTTCCCCCTGGATGAAGATGGAGTGGGAGCGGCTGCGCGGCGAGCACGGCGCCGCCCTGGAGCCGCTGCTGCGCGGTGCCTGAGGCCAAGGGCTCTTTTCGCGCTCCCATGGGCTCTTTTCGCGCTCCCATGGGCTCTTTTCGCGCTCCCATGGGCTCTTTTCGCGCTCCCATGGGCTCTCCTCGCGCTCCCGAAACGGTTCCCCTTCCCCATCGCCCCCTGCTCCAGTATCTTGTCGACCATGCAATCTCCGGTCGTCATCGGCATCGCCGGCGGCACGGGCGCCGGCAAGAGCACCATCGCCCGCCGTCTGGTCCGCCCCCTGCCTCCCGGCAAGGTCACGATCCTCGAGCATGACTCCTACTACCGCGACCGGCCGGATCTGCGCCCCGAGGAGCGGACCCGACTCAACTACGATCACCCCGACGCCCTCGACAGCGACCTCTTTTTCGAGCACTTGCACGACCTCCGCGCGGACCGGGCCATCGAGAAGCCCATCTACGACTTCGTCACCCACCGGCGGCTCGATCAAACCAAGCGCGTGCGCCCCAGCCCGGTGGTGATCGTCGAGGGGATCCTCATCTTCGTGGAGCGCCGCCTGCGGGACCTGATGGACGTCAAGCTGTTCGTGGACACCCCCCCCGACGTGCGGGTGCTGCGACGCATCCGGCGGGACCTGCGCGATCGCGGCCGGGACTTCGACTCCGTGCGGCGACAGTACTACGACACGGTCCGACCCATGCACCTGGAGTTCGTGGAGCCCACCAAGCGCTTCGCGGATCTGATCATCCCCGAGGGAGGAGGCGGCAACCTCGACATCGCCCTGGAGGTGATCACCGAGCGCCTCCGCACAGCCCTCTGACGCGCCTTTCGCGCTTTTTCAGGGCGAGGATGGGATCCCGCGGACCCGCGACCCGCGACCCGCGACCCGCGGCCCGCGGGCGCGCCCGCGGGGTAAAGGGGACGCGGGACCGAGCGGGACGCGGGGCCGAGCGGGACGCGGGGCCGAGCGGGACGCGGGGCCGA
>CAYFWA010000561.1:2391-5008 GCA_964346625.1 uncultured Myxococcales bacterium | reverse complement strand
CCTTGCCAGCCGGGCGCCTCGGCGCCCTGAACTGGACACCTTATTCGTGAGCGGGCCCTAAGGGCCAACAGCACTCCGAGAGCAGCTCGGTGTGCGAAAAAATCGATACCATCTTGCGCATGCTCCGCTCGATAGGAGACTAGCGGCGAACCGAGCGAAGCGGGGTGCCGGCTCACGGAGCTCTCCGGCAGCGGAACCCGATGGAGTAATTGCGGTTGGAGGGCGTGCTCGACAAGCGATGCAGCACCCGCATGTAGATCGCGTTGGGTTGGATGAAGCTGCCCCCGCGGCGCACCCGCTCGCCGCTGGCCGAGTTCGTGTTCAACGGATCCGTGCAGCCGCCGCTACACTGTCCGTAGAAGTCGGACTGATACCAGTCCCTCGTCCACTCCCATACGTTGCCCGCCATGTCCTTGAGCCCGTAGTAGGAGTCGCCGTCCGGATTCGTCAGGTATCCCGCCTCCCACGTCCCGGGCCCTTCGCCGCTGCTCACCGTCTGGCAGCCAATCCCCGCGTCGGCCGTACTGAAGTCCCAATTGCACAACGAGCAGTCCGTAGGCGCGATGTTGCCCCACGGGTACACCCGCTGATCCGTGCCCCGCGCCGCCTTTTCCCATTCTGCTTCGGTGGGCAGGTCGCCCCCGAGCCACTGCTGGCAGTATTCCTGGGACTCGGTCCAGTCGATGCAATTGATGGGGTGGTCCTCCCGCGACGGAGTGATTACGGTGGCTGACCAGTTGCACCACGGATTACTGCTCTCTTCATCTGGAGTTCCGGTACAAACCGAGTCGTCTTTGCACGCGCGGAATGCCCCCACGCTCACCTCGGTGAGCTGGATGCAGTAGGCGCCGAGCGTCACCGTGTGACGGGGGCTTTCGTCCCCCTGACCCGCCCAGCAGGCATCGCTCGAGTCACAGCCCATCTCGAAGGCGCCTGCCGGAATGTACACCCACCCCTGGGGGCAGCCGTTGGCCTGGCACACGCCCGTGATGCCGGGGGCGGCGTCGTCGCAGTCCTGAACGGTATCGCACAGCGGTCCCAGATAACCGTCACCATCCGCGTCCACACAGTTCGTGCAGCCGCTGGCCGTCCAGTTGTCGGCGTCTGCTTCGCAGGCGTCCTCGGGCACATCACAGTCCGTCCCGCGATAGCCGTCTCCGTCCTCGTCACTGCAGCTCGCGCACCCGCTGGCGGTCCAGTTGCTCGGGTCATCATCACAGGCGTCCTCGGACGCATCGCAGCCCGTCCCGCGATAGCCGTCTCCGTCCTCGTCACTGCAGCTCGCGCACCCGCTGGCGGTCCAATTTCCCGCATCCCCGTCGCAGGCGTCCGGGCCCTGGGTACAGTTTTCTCCGTATCCGTCCCCGTCGTCGTCCTGACAGCAGGCGGAGACGTCCAGCTCGCAGCTCTGAGCGCAGGTCAGACTGCCTCCTCCCGGATATCCTGCCAATTCGCAGGTGGCCCCGCCCAGCGTGTCCGTATCGCACTCCTCGCCGTACGTGTCGTCCATCACGCCGTCTCCGCAGGTGGGGAGCAGACAGTTCTCTCGGCATCGATTGGGGTCCGTATCCGAGTTGAGATTGCCTTCGTCGCACTCCTCCTCGGGATCCAGATCACCGTCGCCACAGAGCGTCATGTCCTGCTTGCAGTCTCCGCGGCAGTCGTCCCCATCCGCGGTGTTCCCGTCGTCGCAACGCTCCACCGGCCCCGTGGCGTCCTGGGTCTCATTGACGTACCCGTCACCGCACACATTGAGCAGACACCCCTGAACGCAGTCGTCGTTGTCGTCCTCGTTGCCGTCGTCACACTCCTCGCCGCTGTCCGCGACCCCATCTCCGCAATACGCCTCCCGGCAGTCCGTACGACAGGCGTCCGGCTGGGTGTCCGAGTTGGCGCTCCCGTCGTCGCACGCCTCCTCCGGATCCACGTTTCCGTCCCCGCAAAATCCGCTCGTATTGCTGTTTTCATTGGTGTTGTTTCCGTCCCCGTCGTCGTCGCCGCATCCCGCTCCCAGGGTCAAGGTCAGCAGGAGGAGAAGCGTGGTGGGCGCCGCCGCCCAGCGAGAAACGTGGCCTGAACACGCATGAGGTATGAATGATGAGGGTCTTGCACTGAGTCGCATCGGAATCCTCCCGCTGATGCCACCTCGACTCGGCGGTCAAGGGGGGCCGGACAACACAGCTGGTATCCGGCTATTGCCCCAACCCAAATCGACGCATCGTTCGTTGGTTGATGTCCACGACGGTTGCTCCCGGACCGACCTGCCATTCCACGGTCCGTTCCCGGCGCGGTATTCCTCCGGCTTGTTGAGCGATTTTCACAAGCCGCTCGTTGTTGTGCCTCTCTGTGGGTGAGGCGCTCCGACGACCACCACGAGCCGAGCCGACGAGCACAACACTCAGAAACCGACTCCCTGGGGTCCCTTCGGCCTCCCCGAGATGCGCGGAGCACCAGGAAACAGTTCCGCGTTGTCTCGTCCTCCGATTTCCCAGTGCCATCGCCGGTCACCGATCCGGCGACCCGTCCCGCTGAGCAAATTCTTCGGCTTTTCGATATCCGTTTGTTTTTTTCATGTTCATGATAGCTGGGTCACGGTCTGTCCGCAAGACCGGGCCCG
>CAYFWA010000561.1:0-2291 GCA_964346625.1 uncultured Myxococcales bacterium | reverse complement strand
ACCATTGGGCCCGACCATTGGGCCCGACCATTGGGCCCGACCATTGGGCCCGACCATTGGGCCCGACCCTTTTCGACTTTGCCGGCCACTTTGCCGGCCACCTTATCTGCGGCTTCGCATGTGGGTCCCGTCGGCGGGGCCGCCGGCGGTCCCGTCCGCGGGGCCTTCCGCAGTGCCTTCCGCAGTGCCTTCCGCAGTGCCTTCCGCAGTGCCTTCCGCAGTGCCGTCTGCTACCCGACTGCCGGATTCACGCTCGCCGTGGCCTCAAATGCTGGGAGGATCCCCAATGGGTGTCCAATCCCCTTGGCAGGAGAATCTCCGCCTCACGGCTCCACCGCGCCGGCGGCGCAGCCCGTGGCGGGGCGGGGCTCGCCGCGCTGATCGTAGGCGGGGCAGTCGTCGCCGATTCCGAGGGCGGGGCTGCCGGGGTTGGGCACCATGGTGGGGGTGAACCCGCCGTTGTCCCCCAGGGCGCCCAGGTCGGCGTCGGCCCACAGGATGCTCGGGGTGCAGGGGGTGTCGGGCTGGTCGTGGGGGCCGTTGCGCAGCTCGGGCCACTGGATGTTGCCCGCGCCGGGCAGGACGCCGGGGTCGCCCGGGCTGTCGATGGAGCAGGTCATGGGGGTCCACTCGTGGTCGTCGAGGTTGTTCCAGAAGATCGTGTTGTGGACCTCCAGCTCGGCGTAGCCAGGGCCATGGGCCACGATGGCCGCCCCGAAGAAGCCCTCGCCCCCGGCCGCCTCGTTTTCGGCGAAGGTGCAGTTGCGCACCACCCCCGGGCCGGCGAAAACCAAGCCACCCCCCAGGGAGTCGTAGGCCACGTTGCCCCAGAAGGTGGTGTTCTCGATGAGCACGGTGGAGCCGTGGGGGCCCTGGCTCACGCGGACGCCCGCGCCGAGGCCGTCGGAGCTGTTGCCGGCGATGGTGCAGTTGCGCATCACCAGCTCCATGTCCTGCATCCAGAGGGCGCCGCCCCCGGCCCCGGCGTGGTTGCCCTCGAACAGGCAGCGGTCGAAGGTGGACCGCCCCCGCTGGCTGTTGGGCGTGCGCCCCACGATGGCGAGCTCGTTGGCCGTGTTGTCGCGCAGGATCACCCCGCAGAACTCCACGTCCTCCACGTCGCCGCCGTCGATGCCGATGGCCCCGCCGTTGCCGCCGGCGCCGCCCTGCTCGGCGTGGTTGAACTCCGGACAGCCCGTGGCCCCGCCGAAGTTCTGCCCCTCCCCGGTGGCGTGGTTGTCCTCGAAGACGCTGTTGAAGAAGTGGCCGTCTGACTGCAGCAGGCCGATGGCCCCGCCGTTGGAGCCCTCGTTGCCCACGAAGGTAGAGCCCACCACCACCACCTCCAGGGCCCCCAGGGCGAAGATGGCCCCGCCCCCCGTGTCCGGCCCCGGCGTGGCCGCGTGGTTGTTGCGAAACACGCAGTCGATGACGTGCAGGATCCCGTCGCGCATGCGGATGGCGCCCCCCTCCCCGTCCTTGTACCCCCAGGCACACTCGGGCTGGGCCGGGTCCTGGGGCGTGAAGGCCGCCGCCGGAGCCTCGGCGTTCTGCAGGGTCAAGCGCTGGAGCACCACCCGCGTGGACGTGGCCCGGTAGTTCGGCGAGTGATACTCGAAGATGCGGTTGGCCCGCCCCTCGTTGCGCCCACCGTCCAAAGTCACCAGGCCGCCGCCGTCCACCACGGTGTCCACGTCCGTGCGCAGGGTCAACGCCGCGGTGACGGCGATGGTCACCGGGTCCGGGCCGCAGTCGAACGCGATGATCCCGCCCTGGGTCACCGCCGCCTCCACGGCCGCGTGGTCGCAGCTCGCCGCGGACCCATCGCCCACCACCTGGTCCGGCGACGACGTGTCCTCCAGCGTGATGGGCGGTGTGCAGGCGCTCGTGGGCGGATCCACCGGCTCGGTGGGCTCGCAGCGCCCCGCCTCACAGGTCTCGTCCGGGTCGCAGGGCGCGTCGCAGCCTCCGCAGTGGCGCTCGTCGGTGTCCGTGTCCACGCAGGCCTGCCCGCACGGGGTGAGCCCCGACGCGCAGTCGGTCTCGCAGCTCCCCCCCGAGCAGACCTCCCCCGCGGCGCACGCGTGGTCACACCCGCCGCAGTGCCGCGGATCGCTGCTCGGATCCACGCAGACGTCGCCGCACCGGATCTCGCCCCCGGTACACTCGTCCTCGATCCCCGAGTCGTCGTCCGAGCACCCGGTCAGCCCGCTCCCGAGCAGCAGGCTCCCCACCAGCAGGCTCCCCACCAGCAGGCTCCCGATCGGCAGGGTCCCAAGCCGCAGGCTCCC
>CAYFWA010000560.1:564-5042 GCA_964346625.1 uncultured Myxococcales bacterium | reverse complement strand
CCGCAAGCCTCCGCCCCCCCGCCAGCGCCCTGCCGCGCGGGAGGCGCGGGGCGCAGGCCCGGATCGGCCCGCATCCCGAGACACGCAGGCCGTAACGGGGAAGGGGGCGGGTGCCCCGGCGTCCGCCGGTGATCCCGCGCTGGCGGGGGTGGGCTTCGAGACGCGGCACGTGGCCGGAGACATCCACGGCTACGGTGGCCCCATCAACCTGTGGGTGCGCTTCGACCAGCGCGGCACGCTGGAGCAGGTGGTGCTGCGCGACCATCACGAGACTCCGGCCTACATCCGTGGGCTGGGAGACTGGCTCTCGCTCTTCGAAGGGACTCCCTACGACCGGCCCTTTGGTGGGCCCCGGGGGGTGGACACCCTCTCGGGGGCCACGGTCACCTGCGAGGCCATCCAGGCCATCTTGACCCGGGCCCGCGCCCGCGCCGGGCGGGAGCTGCTCGGGCTCACCACCGGGGCAGGCCCGCCCGCCCCGGCGCGCCCGTCGTTTTTCGAGCGGCTGGTGTCCTCGTCGCGCTCGGCCTACGTGCTCGTAGGCCTGCTGTTGATGGTGGCGCTGTATCTCTGGGGGCGCTGGTGGTCCCGTCTGCTGCTTCTGAGCGCGTCGGTGGCGGTGTTCGGCTTCTGGCTCAACGTGCCCTTCACCTTGCCGGACGTGGGGAGCCTGGGCCTCGGGGTCTGGCCCGGCAGCCCGGACAAGGCCCTGCTGGTGCTCGGCGTGCTGGTTCTGTCGCTGTGTTTCGGCCAGATCTGGTGCGGGTACGGCTGCCCTCTTGGTGCGCTGCAGGAGCTGCTGTGGATCATCACCCACCCCGGGGGATGGGTGGGCGCCCGGGGCTGGGGGCCGGCCCGTCAGCTCACGCCGGCGTTGGAGATGCGCGCCCGGTACCTGAAGTTCTTCGTGGCCGTGTTGACGCTGTCGTACTTCTGGCTCTCGGGCAACCCGGCCTACCTGGCCGTGGATCCCATGCCCGCGGCCTTCACCCGGCACCTGTCCGGCGTAACGGTGGCGCTCCTCGTGGTCATCGGCCTGGGCGCGCTTTGGCTCTTTCGGCCTTTTTGCCGATATCTGTGCCCGGTGGGGGCGCTGCTGGCCATGACCAACAAGGTGAGGCTGCTCGATCGGCTCGGCGTGGGGCCCTCGCGGCCCCACGGGCGCTGCGACCTCGGGGTCACCTCGGCGGGGCACGTCGACTGCATCCGTTGCCATCGTTGTCTGCCCCCCACGTCCCCCCACGTCCCCCCGCAGCGTCCCGACGCGCCCGCGGGGACGCGGGCGCGTCGGGACGCCAGAAATGCCACGAACACCAGAACCGACTGAGCCCACGTTCAGGAGGATGGGGCATTCCCCCTGAACGCGTACCGGGAGCCTACTCCCCGATGATCCGGGAGACGGTCTGCAGCAGGCGGGTGGGGTGGTACGGCTTCTGGAGGAAGCCGGCCAGGCCCGTGCCCGTGAACCGCTGATGCACCTCGCGTTGGTTGTAGCCGCTGCTGAGGATCACGGCCAGATCGGGGTGGGCCTCGCGAATCAAGCAGTAGGTCTCGTTGCCGTCCAGGTAGGGCATGGTGAGGTCGAGCAGCACCAGCCGCACCTGGTCGTCGAAGCGCTCGAGCAGCTCCAGCCCGGCCCGCCCGTCGCCGGCTGTGAGGACCCGATAGCCGGCCTGGGCGAGGATCCGCTGGGCCAGCGACAGCACCGAGGGCTCGTCATCCACCACCAGGATGATGGGCGCATTTTGCGACTGTCCCACCGGCGTCCGGATGCGGGCCCGCTGTCGTCGACTCGTGGTGGATGGAGTGGTGTCGGTGTCGGTGTCGGTGTCGGTGTCGAGCCCGGCGGCGGCGGGGAGCGCCACGGTGACGGTGGTGCCCTCGTCCGGGGTGCTGCGCACCTCGATGGCGCCGCGGTGGCCCCGCACGATCCCGAGCGCGGCCGCCATGCCGAGGCCGCGTCCCACGAACTTCTCGCTGTAAAAAGGCTCGAAGAGCTTGGCGCGGGTCTCGTCGTTCATGCCGCAGCCGTCGTCGGTCACCACGAGCTGCACGTAGTCGCCGGGCTCCAGCTCGTCGTCCACGTAGGTCGAGGCGAGCTGCACCCGGTCCCAGAAGGCCAGCTCGCTCCGTACCCGAATGATCCCCTGTCCGTCGTGCAGGGCCTCGGAGGCGTTGGTGACCAGGTTCACGAGAAGCTGCCGGAGCTGCGCCGGATCGCCCCGCAAGGAGGGCAGAGCGGGGCCGAGGTTGTAGGCGAGGGTGGCCTTCTTGGAGATGGACGACTCCAGCAAATGCTTGATGGAGCGCAGCTCGTCGTTGATGCGGATCTCCCGCTGCGTCATGGCGGCGCGACCGGAGAAGGCCAACATCTGCTTGCTGAGCTCGGCCGCCCGCAGCGATGCGTCGCGGATGTCCTGCAGGCAGTCGTGGGCCGAGGAGTCCGAGCGCACCACCTGCAGGGCCAGCTCGGCGTTGCCGAGGATGGCGGCGAGCAGGTTGTTGAAGTCGTGCGCGATCCCACCGGCCATCACCGACAGGCTCTCGAGCTTCTGGGCCTGCAGCAGCTTCTGCTCCAGCTCCCGGCGAGCCTGGTGCGCCGTCTCGAAGGCGGAGACGTCCCGCGCGATGCCGGCCACGCCCTGGATCCGTCCGCCATCGTCGCGCAGCGGCGTCTTGATGATCTGGTAGGTCACCGAGCCGTTGCCCTCGTGGGACTCCAGCTCGGGGCGGCTCTCCACCGTCTCGCCTGCCAGCACGCGATCGTCAGCCTCGCCGAGCCGCGCCGCGCGCTCGCGGTCGAACAGCTCAGCGGCGCGACGTCCCAGCAGCGCGTCGGCGGAGCGGCCCAGGATGCGGCACGTGGCCTCGTTCACGTACAGGTAGCGCCCCTCCCGATCCGTGGCAAAGGCCGGGTCCGGCACCGACTCCAGCAAGCGCCAGGCCAGCCGCGCCACCACCGAAGGCCCAGGGAGAGCCGGGGTGACCAGCTTGTCGGAGGGGTACCTTCTCGTCATCTGAGGCGGCTCGGGCAAAAAAATGATCCCGCGTCCGGCGTAGCTTCTCGGCAAGCATACAGCAAGCCCTGGAATCCACGCGGTTCTTCAGTTCGTATCGTGAGCGGCCGCGCTATCGTAGTGTAGTCTATTTAACAGGATAAATGAGCTGGTGCAAGCTCGCGCGAGGGATTTTACAGCGGGAGCGCGCACCGACCTACCCCGGGGTGTGCCCTGGGGTGTGCCCTGGGGTGTGCCCTGGGGCATACGGGTCGCATTGCTCAGCGGGCCGTTTCTCAGCAGCGCACGTCGAGGCGGCGGCAGCCGGGCTCCAGCCGAGGAAGAACCCCCGTTCCCCCCTGGGGTGTGCCCTGGGGCATACGGGTCGCATTGCTCAGCGGGCCGTTTCTCAGCAGCGCACGTCGAGGCGGCGGCAGCCGGGCTCCAGCCGAGCGCGCAGGGCCTGATCGGTGGCGCGCCGGGCGCGCCGCAAGGCCTCTCGGCCACGCTCCAAGCGGAAGGGTCCCGAGCGCGGCAGGCCCTGGATCACCAGCGCCCGCAGCGCTGGGCGCTCTGGTGGCGTCGGCTGATGCCGGCGCCAGGGAGAGCGCGAGGCCAGGTGGTGGTGCAGCACCCGCTCGACGGTAGGGACTCCCGCCATCCCGGGGCGATCGGCGACGCCGCCGTCCACCAGCACGCGGCCCTCGAGCCAGACGGGCTGGAAGAGCCCCGGCACCGCGCAGGAGGCGTGGATCGCCGGGGCCAGCCTTCGGCCCGGCGCGGTCTCGTCCAGCACGCGGGTCTTGCGGCCGCCCAGGTCGAAGGTCGACACCGCCAGGGGCACCCGGCACTGGCCAAAGCGCTGGCCCGGGACGAGGCCCTCGAGCTTGCGGCGAAACCGCCCGCCGCGCAGCAGGCCCGGACCCAGCCCCTCGCCGCGAGAAGGCGCCAGGGGCCCGAGACCCACGCCCGGATCCCAGAAATTCTCTCGTCGCAGCGAGAGCAGCTCCTGTCGGATGTCCGCCGCCTCCAGCCCCGCGGCCCACATCCCCCCCACCAGGGCCCCTGCGCTGGAGCCCGCCACCGCCGCGGGCCGTAGCCGGGCGTCGGTCAGCGCCTGCAGCACCCCGCAGTGCGCGAAAAACCCGAAAAAGCCCGAGGACATCACCAGCCGAAAGGGCCCGGCTTCGAGCCACTCTCCCAGGGAGCCGGGCGCGTTGGGTGACGGGGTGCTTATCATGAAGTGAGGTTTTATCACGGCGCAGAACGGGGTGGTAGCGGGGAAGGAAAGGCGCGAAGAAAGGGGACGGTGTTCGAAGATTCGAAGTCGCATTGCGGTTCCGGGGTGAACGCAGGATCCAGGTACGGGATTGGGGAAAGGCACGAAGAAAGGGGACGGTGTTCGAAGCGGAGGTCGCATTGCGGTCCCGGGGTGAACGCAGGATCCAGGTACGGGATTGGGGAAAGGCACGAAGAAAGGGG
>CAYFWA010000560.1:177-464 GCA_964346625.1 uncultured Myxococcales bacterium | reverse complement strand
ACGGTGTTCGAAGATTCGAAGTCGCACCAGCTTCTACAAGCCGAGAAACATATCAAACCTGATCGGTTGAATGGTCCTGTGAGCAGCAATGCAAGTGCGCGACTTCGAATCTTCGAACACCGTCCCCCCGTTCAGTCCCCCGGCTCCCCGGTGAGTAACCGGGCGCCCCCGTTCGAACACCGTCCCCCCGTTCAGTCCCCCGGCTCCGGGGTGAGTAACCGGGCGCCCCCGTTCCCCCCGTTCAGTCCCCCGGCTCCGGGGTGAGTAACCGGGCGCCCCCGTTCCCC
>CAYFWA010000560.1:0-77 GCA_964346625.1 uncultured Myxococcales bacterium | reverse complement strand
CCGTTCAGTCCCCCGGCTCCGGGGTGAGTAACCGGGCGCCCCCGTTCGAACACCGTCCCCCCGTTCAGTCCCCCGGC
>CAYFWA010000559.1:0-5051 GCA_964346625.1 uncultured Myxococcales bacterium | reverse complement strand
ACGACCCGACAACATCCGGACCCGACAACATCCGGACCCGACAACATCCGGACCCAACGTGCCCCCGGGCCCGCGAATCCGCGGCCGATTTCCTGAAAGCGGGTCTTTCGGCCCCGGCCCCCGGACTGGGGAGGGAACGAGAGGGAAGGAGCGAACACGGCATCATGACCATCGAGCACCCCCCGCTGCCCTACACCTACGACGCCTTGGAGCCGCACCTGTCGGCGCGCACCCTGGAGCATCACCACGGCAAGCACCACGCCACCTACGTGGACAAGCTCAACCGGCTGGCCGAGGGCACGCTGTACGCGAAGCTGCCCCTCGAGGAGATCGTGCCCGCGGCCCACGGCCGCGAGGACGCTATCCCCATCTTCAACAACGCCGCCCAGGCGTGGAACCACGCCTTGTACTTCCAGAGCCTCTCGCCCCGAGGAGGCGGCGATCTGCCCGCCGCGCTGGTCGAGCGCATCGAGGCGAGCTTCGGCTCGGTGGGGGAGCTGCGCTCGTCCTTCGTGGCCGCGGCCACGGCTCAGTTCGGCAGCGGCTGGGCCTGGCTGGTGGATCACGGCGGGGCGCTGAAGATCGAGACCACCGCCAACGCCATGACCCCGCTGGTCACGGGCGGCACGCCGCTTTTGACCTGCGACGTGTGGGAGCACGCCTACTACCTGGACTACCAGCACCGGCGGGCCGCCTACGTGGAGTCCTGGTGGGACCACCTGGTGGACTGGGAGGCGGTGGCGGCGCGGCTGTAGCGACCCGCATGAGGGGACACCCTTGGCCGGTTATTCGCAGGAGAGGAGACCCCTGTGGCCGTTAGGCCCCGATCAGGACAGGAAGAATAACCTGATCGCTCAGGCCGCCGATCCATCCCAGCCCGCGGCGTCGCTCGTCGGTTAAATACGACAGTGTATTCGCCCTCCTCGCTCCTTGCGGGCTGGGCGCCTCGTCGGCCTCGGTGCTTCGAAGTTATTCTTGCACGAATACGCTGTAGGCGAGAGGCGGGGGAGGAAGGACCCTCGAACGGCCCGTGGCTCGTCGCGATCGGAGGTCGTCCGGGCCCTGGCGTGCATCTTGCTTGGACGATCCGGGCGTTGCCAGAGGCCACGTCACGTCGAGGAGCGCCCCCATGTTCGGTAAGCCCCACAAGCTGTTCCGTCTGTTCGGCTTCGAGGTTCGGGTGGACTGGAGCTGGTTCGTGATCCTGGTGCTGGTGGTGTGGACGCTAGGGGCCGGGGCGTTTCCCCGGAGCCTGCCGGGCTGGTCCGCGGCCACGTACTTCTGGATGGCCCTGGTGGCGGCGGTGGGGCTGTTCGCCTCCATCGTGCTCCACGAGACCAGCCACGCCTTGGTGGCGCGCCGTCACGGCCTGCCCATCGGCGGGATCACGCTGTTCATCTTCGGCGGTGTGGCCCACATGGACGATGAGCCCGCCGAGCCCAAGGTGGAGTGGCGCATGGCCCTGGCCGGACCCGCGGCCAGCGCGGCGATCGCCGTGGTGCTCTACGGGGCGCTGCAGCTCGGGGGAGGCTATCTCCCGCCGCCGGCCCGGGAGGTGTTGGGCTGGCTGGTGGCCATCAACCTCATCGTGCTGGTGTTCAACCTGCTGCCGGCCTTTCCCCTGGACGGGGGGCGCGTGCTGCGGGCGGTGCTGTGGCGCCGCTGGGGGGATCTGAGCCGCGCCACCCACGCCGCGTCGCGGGCCGGCCGTGTGCTGGGGCTGCTGCTCATCGGGGTGGGGATCGTCCAGATCCTGGGCGGCACGGGGCTCGCCGGGGTCTGGTGGATCCTCATCGGCATGTTCATCCGCTTCGCCGCCGGACAGGGCGAGGAGCAGGTCATGGCCCGCACGGCCCTGGCCGGCCGGCCCGTGCGGCGGTTCATGACCCCCGATCCGGTCAGCGTGTCCCCGGAGCTGACGGTGGATCGGTTGGTGGAGGAGTACGTGTATCGGCACCACCACAAGCTGTTTCCCATCACCGAGGACGACCGGCTGCAGGGGTGCGTCACCACCGCCGCGCTCCGCGAGGTGCCCCGGGAGCGCTGGTCCGCGGTGACGGTGCGCGAGGTGGCCGAGCCGTGCACCGACGACAACTCCATCTCCGCTGACGCCGACGCCTACGACGCCCTGCGACGCATGACCAGGCATCGGCTCTCGCGGCTGGTGGTGCGCGACGGGGACCGGCTCGAGGGGGTGGTGTCGCTCAAGGACCTGATGGAGTTCCTTTCGGTGAACCTGGAGCTGGAGACCGAATCCCGATGAGCGTAGATGCCCCGCAGTCCCACCCGCCGCGCACGCACCTTCCCGGAAACGAGCCCCCCGAGGGGGTGGACCGGGCCGCTGGGCCCAGGGGGGCGATTCCGGAGCGCGAGGGGTCACCGCCGCGCCTGTACGTGCGCACTCTGCTGGATCGCGGCCTGCAGGCCCGTGACGGCAGCGCCGGGCGGGTGCAAGACGTGCTGTTCGACGATGAGCGCTGGGAGGTGATCTACCTGGTGGTGCACGCCGGCGCCCCGGTCTTCGGTCGGGACGTGCTGGTGTCCCCCGAGGCCGTGGCGGAGCTGCCCGCTGGGGGCGAGCCGCTGGCGGTGCACCTGAGCCGCGAGCAGGTCAAGGAGAGCCCGGGGTGGGCCCTGGCCCCGCCCGTCTCGGAGCAGGTGCACCTTGAGCCCGAGACCTACGCCGGCTGGCCGGCCCACGGCCACGACCCGCACCTGCGCAGCGCCCGGGAGGTGCTGGGCTATCGGTTCCGCACTCGGGACGGGGAGGTGGGGCGCGTGGCGGACCTGGTGCTCGAGCCCCGCGCGGGCCGATGGCACCTGCCCGCGGTGCAGGTGGCGCCCCAGGAAGGCGAGGTGCGGCAGGCGGTGGACGGCGCCGCCTCCGTGACCGTGGCCACCGACGCCATCGAGCGCACGCGCTGGAATACCCACGACATGCGGGCGGGGCAGAAGTGGCTTTGAGGCCCCCGGCGCCGGAAGGAGGATCGCCCTTGTACGGCTCTATCGGTGGAATTGTCCTTGATGCCGTAGCGTTCATCCCCCAACCTGATTGCTGCATCCATGATTGCTGCATCCATGATCGTGCCGCGCGGTCACCCGGGTCCTGGAGGCGGAGCCTGCGCTCCCCCGCCTCCCGACACCCGGGCCCAGCCGAGCCCCGGAGCTCCCCGTGAGCAACGAGACCCGAAAAAAGCCCGCTGTAGCCGGCGATATCGAACAAGGAGGCGGGCCGTCGCCTTCCGCAGGCTCGAGGCATCAGTCCCCGCCGCCCCCGGGATCCGGGCAAAAGCTCACCCCAGGGGTCCCCCTGGGTGAATGCGGCGAGCTGGACTTTGAGGCGCATCTGCGCCAGGCGCTCATGCAGACCGACGTCACCCTGGCCATCCTGGACCGGGAGCTGCGCTACCGCTGGGTGGCCAACGCCCTGGCGGAGCTTTCCCACGAGGAGCTCATCGGGCGGCGCGCCGACGAGTTCTTGGAGCCGACCCAGGCCCGGCGGGTCATGTCCCTGCAGCGCAAGGTCCTCGAGGAGGACGTGCGCATGGAGACCGAGCTGGAGTTCCGCATCGGGGGGGGGCCCCGGCGCCTGCGCTACATCGCCATCCCCCTGCGCGACGAGCAGGGGGCGCCTTGGGGGGTGGCGGAGACGTCCACCGACATCACCACGCGCCACCAGGAGCGCTTGGAGACCGAGGCACTGCAGGAGCGGATCCGGCAGTATCAGCGCCTCGAGGCCGTGAGCCGGCTGGCCGCCGGGGTGGCCCACGACTTCAACAACCGGCTGGCGGTGATCCAGCTCGTGACTCAGCGACTTTTGCGCGTCCGCGGCGATGACGCGGAGCTGGTCAAGAGCCTGGAGCGCATCGGGGTGGCGGCCGAGCGCTCGGCCGAGCTCACCCGACGCCTGCTGGGGGTGGGTCGCGGGGGAGCGGCGGAGCCGGTCACCCTGGACCTGCGCGCCGTGCTCGAGGAGCTGCGGCCGCTTTTGCGGCGGAGCCTGCCGGCGGACGTGGGCTTCGAGCTCGAGCCGGGACCGGAGGTGCTGGCCGTGCGCACCGATCCGGATCAGCTCGAGCAGGTGGTGGTGAACCTGGTGGCCAACGCGCGGGAGGCTTTGACCGAAGGCGGCCAGCTCACGGTGAGCCTGAGCGAGGAGATCCTGGCGGCCGGGGATCTGGCCGACCAGCCCCGCGCCCGGCCGGGGCCTTTCGTGCGACTGCGGGTGCGCGACACTGGACCGGGCCTCGACGAGGAGGCGCGCCGTCGGCTGTTCGAGCCGTTTTTCACCAGTAAGGGTAACGACGGCGCCGACGAGCATCCCAGCGGCCTGGGGCTGGCCACAGTCTACGGCACGGTGACGCGGGCCGGGGGGGTGCTCCGGGTGAAGAGCGCCCCGGGGGCCGGCACCACGGTGGACGTGCTGCTGCCGCGGCGCTCCAAGACGCGCGTGTCCCGGCTCAACGGGCCCGAACGTCTCGCCTCCGAGCAGCGGCTGGATGGCCGCGGAGAGCTGCTGCTAGTGGTGGAGGACGACGCGCTTTTGCGCGAGGTGCTGGTCGACAAGCTCACCGCGCGCGGCTATCGGGTGCTGAGCGCCGCCGACGCCACCGAGGCCATCCAGCGCTATCGGGCCGGCGGCGAGCCGCCCGCCCTGCTGCTCACCGACGTGGTGCTACCCGGCCTCGACGGCCCAGAGCTCGCCCGGCGGCTACGCCAGGAGATCCCGGAGCTGCGGGTGGTGCTGCAGACTGGACACCCGGCCGAGCGCGACGGCCCCGGAGCGGTCGCTCCGGGCAGCGATGCGCTGCTGCGCAAGCCCTACGCGAGCGAGGAGCTGCTGGCCACGCTGCGCCGGGCCCTCGACGGCGAGGCGCGCGGTGGCGCGGACGGGCCCCCGCCGGGCCCGTCGTAGACGCCCGGCTGACGCCGAAAACGCTGACCCCGGCGCCGGCCTGCAGAACCGGCCCCCCCCCGGAATCGCCCCCCGGCGCCGGGCCCGTCGTAGACGCCCGGCTGACGCCGAAAACGCTGACCCCGGCGCCGGCCTG
>CAYFWA010000558.1:0-5052 GCA_964346625.1 uncultured Myxococcales bacterium | reverse complement strand
ACTGCTGGCGCGGCTCTGGCCGTTGTCCACAGTGCGGCGCGGCAAGGCCCCCCCCAAGGCCTCGTTGACGCGCCGCTGCTGTGGTCAACATGCCAGAGCCGTGACAGCGCGGCGTGTACAGCAAAGCGTTCGTTTTCGCACAATCCGGATCACGCTAGATTCGGCTCGTAACCCCGTTTCTCTCGAAAAACGGGTCATTATCGTGGTGAGAGATCCGGATATAGCCGGTTATTGTGCCCTGGCGCCGGCGATTGGCCCTCGGCGTGGCGCCCGCGGGCCGGCGAAGGGGGGGGCGGGGGCCGGCGGCGCGCCCGGCGGCGGCCACCGCGCAAATGGCCCAGCGGGATCTCCGCTTGCATCGCCGAGGGTGCCCGCCCTAAAAAGGGGCCCATGGAACGAAAGGACCCGACGGACACCTTGGAGAAGGCGTCCCCCCTGACGCCCGAAACCACGGCGGAGCGATCCGCCCCCACGCCCACCCACCGGGATCAGCCGCTGGCCCGGACCGCTCCCTCGCCCGGAGACGCCCTGGAGCTCTCCGAGCTGGAGGCGATCTTTCGTGGTGCGCCCATCGCCCTGATCCTGGTGGATCGCCACCGCCAGGTGCGGCGATTGAACCACGCCGCCGGCCACCTCACCGGGCTCCCGCCAGGAGAGATGACGGGGGTGGCGGCGGGCGTTGCGCTGTGCTGCCCCCACAGTGACGACGTGGAGGAGGGCTGCGGCTTCGGTCCCCACTGCACCGAGTGTGATCTCCGCCTGCTGGTGCAACGCTCCTTCGAGTCCCGCCGCCCCGTGGTGGCCCGAGAGGTCCAGGCCCATTTCGCCGTAGCGGGCACCGTGCAGCAGCGCGTCCTGCGCGTGGCGTCGAGCTGGCTCGAGATCCAGCAACAGGAGCGTACGCTGCTTTGCATCGAGGACGTCAGCGAAGGGTGCCTCCCCCCACCCCGACCTCCGGCGCTCCCGCGTTGAGCCGCTCGGTACCCGCTGCCCCCCAAGCCAATCAGCGATCCCCCGCGCCGACGCGCCGACGCGCCGACGCGCCGAACGCGCCGATTCGTTTGCGCCAGGGGCGCAGATCCTGCAAAGTAACGCAGATTTCTGTAGATCGCGCGACGCGCGGAACCGGAGCACAAATGCGAGCCCCTTCGAGACACTCGGTCATCGCCGCGGCCCTCAGGGCCCCCCTGCTACTGCTTTTCGCCGTGGGAGCGGTCCTGGGGGGAGCCGGGTGTACCAAGAAGCTGGTCGAAAAACAGAAGGTGGTGTCGCGCAAAGCCGTCGCGGCGGGGCTGAAGATCGTGGAGATCCGAAACCACTGCGGTGACCTGGAGCTCGTCGCCTCTCAGGGGATGCAGCCCCGCGTCGAGGTCACGGCCACCCACCGGGCCAAGGCCCCCACCGCGAAGAAGGCCGAGGCGGCGCTCGAGAGCATCGATCTCAAGCTCTATCGCCAGGGCGACCGCGCCATCCTGGTCATCAAGCATCCCAAGGCCAAGGATCGGCTGAAGTTCCGCACAGAATTGCGGGTGTTGATCCCGGCGTCCCTCGCGGTGGACGCCGACACTGGCCGCGGCAAGGTCCGGAGCTTGGGCCTCGGCGGTGAGCTCACCTTGCGCACCGGCAAGGGAGACATCGAGGCCCGCAACGTCCGCACGCGCATCCAGGCCAACACCGACGCCGGCGACATCGGGGTCTCCGGCCCCGTGCCCGCTTTCTCCCTGCTCACCAAGCAAGGGGACATCACCCTGCGGGTCCGGCGACGAACCGCTCTGGCGGAGGCAAGCTCTGTGGAGACCCAGGACGGGGACATCACGCTGTCGATGAATCGGACGTTCAACGGCCAACTCAGCGTGGAGGCCAAAGACGGCAAGATCCGGTCCCCCTGGTCGGGCCTTTCGAAAAAGGGCAACGTGCTCGCGGGCCAGCTAGGCAGCGGAGGCAAGCTGCTGCGCGTGAGCGCTCCCCGGGGCTCGGTGAAGCTGCTGTCGCGGCGCTACATCCGGCTGCGCTCGCGGCGGGTGTACATCCCCGGCTCTCGCCGCCACCGGCGGCGCAAACGCCCCCGGCCCCCCCTCCACCGCCCCCACTAGTCCGCTCCGTCTTGCCCCCCGCCGGGCGATCTCGTATCATTTCGCCCATGTCGACTCGAAACACCATCGTCACCTCGGTGCTCACCGCGCTGATCACGTCCATCTGCACCTTCTTCGTGCTCGACTACGTGAAGCGCAGCAAGAACAGGCCCAAGGAAGTCCTGGTGCCCCAGGTGGTGGGGCTGAAGCCCTCTCAGGCCATGGAGGTGCTAGACGGCCGGAAGCTGCGGCTCCAGATCATCGAGCGCCGAGCGGACCCGAAGGTGCCGGCCGGCCAGATCTGCTCGCAGCACCCGCTGCCCGACTCCAAGGTGCTCGCCCACAGCGCGGTGAACGTGGTGCTCAGCTCGGGGCACCCGCGCGTGACCATCCCCACCTGCGCTGGCATCAAGCTCCAGGACTACACCACGCTGCTCACCAAGCAGAAGCTCAAGCTCGGCTCCATCGAGTATGAACGGACCGACGAGACCAAACCCGGCCACATCATCGACTGCAGCCCCGAGGCCGGCAAGGTTACCAAGCCAGGGACGGTGGTGAAGCTCAAGGTGGCGAAAAAGCCCGCGGAGAAAAAAGAGGTGCCCAAGCTGCGGGGCCGGAGCTGCGGCCGGGCCAAGAAGATGATCGTGGACGCCGGCTTCAAGGTGGGCGAGGTCAAGTGGCGCATGTTCGACGCGCCCCCCTACCTGGTGATGCGACAGTCCCCCGATCCCAAGACCATGGCCAAGCCGGGGAGCAAGATCGACATCACCTGCTCTCGAGAGTGAGGGTCCGGTGGGAGATCCGCGACCTCGGCGCCGGCCTGGACGAGGATCGCTTCGGCGCGAAGGCCGCTCGCCTCGGCGCGGCCCTCGCCAGCGGGCTCCCGGTGCCCCCCGGCGTGGTGCTCAGCCGCGAGGCGCATGCCGCCGCCCGAGGGCCTGATGGCTCCTGGTCGATGCCAACGGAGCTGGCGGCGGCGCTCACCGCTCGGCTCACTGCCCTGGGGCCGAGCCCCTGGGTGGTGCGCACCTCGGCCCCCGACGAGGACACCCTGGGCCACAGCTCCGCCGGGCTCTATCATTCCGAGCTGGCTGTTTCCTCGGACGAAGTGGATGAGGCCGTGCTCCGCTGCTACGCCGCCGCCGAGCACGATTCCCTGGGGGCGTACCGTAGGGCGCTGGGGCGAGATCCCGCCCCGGTTTCGGTGGCCGTGCTCATCCAACGTCAAGTCCGGGCGCGCTGGGCCGGGGTGCTCTTCACGCGCGATCGCCCCCCTGGCTCGCCCTCCCCCTGGCGGGTGGTGGAGCTGCGGGAGGGAGACACCACCGCGGTCACCGGGGGCACGGCGGCGTCGCTCCCGCTCGGCTGGAGACCCGGGGAGCCGCCCCCCTTGCCCCCCGAGACCCCCCTGCCGGGGCTCGGGGCCCGGCTGGAGCAGCTCGCCTCCCGCTGCGAGCAGGAGCTCGGATCTCCGGCGGACGTGGAGTGGGCCGCGCCCCGGCCGGGGGCGGTGGCGCTGCTGCAGCTTCGCCCCATCACCGCCCCTGCGCTCGGCGGCCCGCCCCCCCGGTGCTGGATCCGGGACACGCTGTGGCGCTGGGACGGTGAGCACAACCCCGATCCCCTCTCCCCACTGCACGCCTCGCTGGTGGCCCACCTGGACCGCACGCTGCGGTTGCCCTTTCGCATGCGCGTGGAGGACGGATACCTCTACACCACGCCGGTGGTCGCGGCCGTCGCCCCGTCTGCGGCAATGGCCTCCGACGCCGAGGAGGGGACCTGGTGGCGCAGCCGGGGTGAGCCCGCCCTGGATGAGGCCCTACAGACCCTGGAGCGGCTCGTCACCGCCGGCGCCCCCTGGCCCGATGTCTTCGAGGCCTTTTCCCGCTTCTACTCGTGCTACGCCGCTGAGGTGGGACCCCACCTCGCGGCGGCGGAGCAACGCCAATGGCAGTCCCTGCTGGGGCAGCCGACCGGGGTTGACACCGCCGCAGAGCTCGAGCCCGCCCTGGCCGGGGTCCCGCAGCCGCTGGTGGTGGCGACGCGGGACCTCGCCGTCCGCGCCACCGCCCAGCGAGACCTTCGTCCTTGGTTGCGCCAGGGGCGCCTTCCCCCGACCGACGTCCCTGGCGGCGCAGCCTACCGCCGGGCCGCCCGACGCTGGCTGGACGAGGTCGGCGCCCTGGCGGCCGCCTGGGACGTGGCCTGTCCCACCCTGCGAGAGCGCCCGGGGCTGCTGCACCGGGCCGCGGCCAGGGCCGCGGCCAGCCCCCCGGAATCGTCGCGCCGCCCGACAGACCGAGGAGAAACAGGGGCTCGCTCCCCGGCCCCGGCCTCGCAGGCCCTCCGGGCCACGCTGGAGGCGAAAGAGCGCGATGACCTCCACTTCGCGCGGGCCCTGGCCGCGCTCAGGCGCTGGCTGCTCGCCGCCGCCGAGGCGCTCGTTGCCGCCGGGCGACTGAACCGGCCGGAGTCCATCTTCGCGCAGTCCCTCGAGAACCTCGCGCCGGTGTTGCGGCGAGACGCCGGGGCCGAAAACCTTGAGCTGCGTCCGCGGCCCCCCGAGTCGTCGCCCCCGCCGCAGGACGCAGCGCCGTCCGCCGAGCCCGCCCCAAAGCAGCGGTTGCGGGGGGTGGGCTGCGGCGAGGTGGCGGTGCGAGGACGAGTCCGCGTGCTGGGTCCCCTGTCCGACGCCTTCGACCAACCTTTCGACCCGCAGCCGGACGAGATCGTGGTCTGCGCCGTCCTGCTGCCATCCGCGGTGCCCCTGCTGGTGGGTTCCGGTGGCGTGGTCACCGACCAGGGCGGCCGACTCAGCCACGGCGCCATCCTCGCCAGGGAGCTGGGGATCCCCGCCGTGCTGGGCACGGCGGTGGCGACCCGCGCGCTGCGAACCGGGGATCGGGTCCTGTTGGATGCGAAAAAGGGGTGGGTGATCCGCCTGGCCGAGGGCTCGCCCGAGTCGCCCGCCGCCGCGGGG
>CAYFWA010000557.1:0-5054 GCA_964346625.1 uncultured Myxococcales bacterium | reverse complement strand
GCGAGCGCGGCCATCGCCGCCAGCACGGCGAGGCTCGCCACGGTCAGCCCGCGCTCCGGTCACCGTCAGACCCGGCGGATGCGGGTTCGACGGTGACCGGAGCGCGCGCCTTGCGCGCCGGGGGAAACGCGACATCATGCAGCATCGGTTGGCGCTGACCGACCGCGGAGGAACCCTGGCCATGAGCGAGCACGATGCCCGAACCCCGGCCTTCGGCCCCGGAGGCGCGCACGAGATCACCCCCGAGGGCTGCGACCGGCTGCTCTCTGCCGCCCTGGCCCAGGGCGGCGATTACGCCGATCTGTTTTTCGAGCAGACCCGTTCGGGGCACTTCTCCCATGAGGAAGGGCGGGTCCGCACGGTGGGCCGCGGCGTGAGCCTCGGCGTGGGGATCCGCGTGGTGGCCGGCGAGTCCACCGGCTACGCCTACAGCCAACAGCTCGACGAGGCCTCCATGCGCGAGGCGGCCCGCACCGCCTCGCGCATCGCGCGCGCCGGTCAGCCGGTGGCGCCCCAGGCGGTGGGCGAGCAGCCGTTGCCGGGGTACTACCCCGTGCAGACGCCGACCCTGCTCACCCCCGACGAGGAGCGGGTGGCGCTGCTGCGGCGGGCCGACAAGGCGGCCCAGCGCGCCGATGCCGCCGTGGCCAAGGTGCAGGTCAGCCTCTACGAGGCCCTGCGGCACGTGCTGGTGGCCACCAGCGACGGGCGGCTGGTGCGCGACGAGCAGCCGCTTTTCCGCTTCTACGTCCGGGTGGTGGCCGAGCGCGGCGGCCGGCGCCAGACCGGCACCGCCGGTGGGGGTGGCCGCCAAGGGCTGGAGTTTTTCCATGGCCGCTCGCCCGAGGCGCTGGGGCAGGAGGCCGCCCGGGTGGCCCTCGCCATGATGGACGCCCGGGAGGCGCCCGCGGGCGAGCTGCCCGTGGTGCTCGCGCCGGGCGACTCGGGCATCCTGCTGCACGAGGCGGTGGGCCACGGGCTCGAGGCGGACTTCAACCGCAAGGGCACCTCCAACTACAGCGGCCGGGTGGGGCAGCAGGTGGCCTCCGAGCGGTGCACCGTGGTGGACGATGGCACGGTGCCCGGCGCCCGCGGCTCGCTCAACGTGGACGACGAGGGGCTGCCGGGCGCGCGGAACGTGCTCATCGAAGACGGGACGCTCGAGGGCTACATGCACGATCGGCTCAGCGCCCGCCTCATGGGGGTCGACCCCACGGGCAACGGCCGGCGGGAGGACTTCACGGTGACCCCCTACCCCCGCATGACCAACACCTACCTTTTGGGCGGAGACTCGGACCCGGAGGAGATCCTGCGCTCGGTCAAGCGTGGAGTGTTCGCCCGGCGCTTTTCGGGCGGCCAGGTCAACATCTCCAACGGCGACTTCGTCTTCTCGCTCACCGAGTCGTACCTCATCGAGGACGGTAAGCTCACCGCGCCGCTGCGCGGGGTGAACCTCATCGGCAACGGTCCGGAGGTGCTGACACAGGTGTCCCTGGTGGGCCACGACTTCGAGGCCGCCGACGGCATCTGGACCTGCGGCAAGGAGGGGCAGAGCGTGCCCGTGGGGGTGGGCACGCCCACCGTGAAGATCGACCGCATCACCGTGGGAGGAACCGAGGCATGACGGAACAGACGCTGCGAGAGATCGCCACGGGGGTGGTGAAGCAGGCCACTGGCGCCGGCGCGGACTCGGCCGAAGCGCTGGCGGTCTCCGAGCGCGAGCTCACCGCCAAGGTGCGGCTGGGGGAGCCGGAGCTGGTGCAGCAGGCCCGCAGCCGCGCCCTGGGGCTGCGGGTGATCCGGGAGGGGCGCCAGGCGGTGTGCCACACCGCGGACCTCACGGAGGACGCCCTGCGGGCCTTCGTGCAGGACACGGTGGAGCTCGCCCGGCTCGCCGAGCCCGATCCCGACGCGGGCCCCCCCGAGCCCGAAGCCCTGGCCACTGAGCTGCCCAACCTGGAGCTGTACGACGAGGCCGTGGCGGAGCTGGACGCCGAGCAGGCGCTGGACCAGGCCCGCCGGGCCGAGCAGGCCGCCCGGGACCACGATCCCCGCATCACCAACAGCGAGGGCTCGGTGTGCTCGATGAGCGTGGG
Source organism: uncultured Myxococcales bacterium (assembly GCA_964346625.1). GTDB lineage: Bacteria > Myxococcota_A > Polyangia > HGW-17 > JAJRWW01 > CAYFWA01. The sequence goes on along the minus strand of CAYFWA010000557.1, from coordinate 2,958 downwards.
GGGCCGCGTGCTGGCCACCTCCGGTGGCTTTTGCGGCAGCTACCAGGGCACCTACCTGTCGCTGGTGATGGAGCCCGTGGCCGAGGACGAGGGCGGCAAGAAACGAAACGGCTTCTGGTGGGACGGTCGGCGGTGGCGGGACCGACTGGCCGATCCCGTCGTCATCGGTCAGGAGGCCGCCCGCCGCACCGTGGACCAGCTCGGCGCCCGGAAGGTGGACACGCAGCAGGTCCCGGTGATCTTTTCGCCGGAGGCCGGGGCCCAGGTGCTGCGAACCCTGTTCGGCCTGGTGAGCGGCGACGCGGCCTACCGACGCTCCACCTACCTGCTGGAGCGCGAGGGCACCGCCATCGCGGCCCCCGGAGTCACGGTGGTGGACGACCCGCGGCTGCCCGGGGCGCCGGGCTCGCGCCCCTTCGACGGCGAGGGGCTGCCCACGCGGCGCAACGTGGTGGTGGACGCCGGACGGTTCACCGGCTTTCTGTGCGACACCTACGCCGCCCGGCGGCTTGGGCTCCGGTCCACGGCGAGCGCCGGCCGCTCGGTGGGCAGCCCCCCCGCGGTCACGGCGTCCAACTTCTTGCTGGAGCCGGGCTCGCAATCCGCCGAGACGCTGGTGCGCTCCACGCCCAGAGCCCTGTACGTGCGGCGGATGATGGGCTTTGGCTTCAACCCGGTCACCGGCGACTTCTCCAAGGGCGCCGAGGGCTTCTGGATCGAGGACGGCGAGCGCGTCCACCCGGTCTCCGAGGTCACCATCTCGGCCAACTTCGAGGACCTGCTGCGCTCCATCGACGCCATCGCCGACGACCTGGACCACCGCGGCTCCGTGGTGAGCCCCACCTTCCGCGTCTCCGAGATGACCGTGGCCGGGAGCTGACCGCCCCCGCCACCCGGCCTCGCCGGGACGGGCGCGCGACAGCGTCACCGCGGCGGGGACAACGCCTCCCCGGTGGCGACGCTGGCGCTGCCTACAGACGCGGATCTCGAGCGGCGGCTCAGCCGCGCTGCGAGCACCGCCGCCGCCGCCAGGCGCCGAGGGCGAGCAGCGCGAGCAGCGCGAACGCCGGGGGCAGGCCGGCGCCGCGGCCGGGGTCGGTGGCCAAGCCGCAGCCCTCGTCACCGCCGCCGTCGTCCACCGCCACGGTGCCCGAGCAGTCCGGCAGGCAGGCGTCGACGCGCCGGCCACCGTATCGACCGCGATCATGATAAAAAAGGAGGTGGGACGCTTCGCCAGAACCAAAACCCGCTGGCCCCGACAACGCGGGCTCCGACTGGAGGTCACCGATGCTTCGACGCGCCCACGCATCCCTCCGCGCCGCCGCGGTGGGATCCCTGCTGACCCTGGCCACGGCCCAGCTCCTGCACTCCCTGCTGTGCGCCGGGCCGGGGCCGCGACGGGCCCTGGCCCGCGAGACCCAGCCCGCGCGAGCCCTCCCGGCCCGCGCGACGCCCCTGGCGCGGCTCAGCGCGACCCAGCGCCGGGGCCTGCGCTCCTCGGAGACCGTGCGCGCCGTGCAGCGCGTGGCGCCCGCGGTGATCGCCATCACCACCCGCCGCAAGCTGCTGGACAATCCCCTGCGCAAGTCCCCGTGGGGCAGCTACTACCGCTACCCGGACGATCTGGTCTTCGCGGTGGGCCTCGGCTCGGGGGTGATCATCGATCCGGCGGGCTACGCCCTCACCAACGAGCACGTCATCTCGCGGGCCGATGACATCCGGGTGAAGCTCTTCGACGGTCGCCACCTCGAGGCCAAGGTGGTGGGGGCCACCCCCGCCCTGGACCTGGCGGTGCTCAAGATCGACTCCGACAAGCCGCTTCCTGCCGCTCCCCTGGGCCGCTCCAGCGATCTCATCCCGGGCGAGACTGCCATCGCCATCGGCAACCCCCACGGCCTCGATCAGTCGGTGACCCGCGGGGTGATCTCCGCCCAGCGGCGCACGTTCCCATCCAACGCGCGGAGCTTCGTGAGCTACGTCCAAACCGACGCGCCGCTCCACCCCGGCAACTCCGGCGGGCCCCTGGTGAACATCGTGGGAGAGGTGGTGGGCATCAACACCGCCCTGTTCAAGGCGGGCTCTGCCATCGGGTTGGCCGTACCCATGGACGTAGCGCGCCAGGTGTATCGGGACATCCGGCGCTACGGGCGCATGCGCAGCGCCGAGCTGGGGTTGAAGGTGGGATTCACCGCGGACAAGGCCGTGCGAATCACCCAGGTCACCCCCCGCGGTCCCGCCGCCCGGGCCGGGATCCAGAAAGGCGATCTGCTGTTCGGGCTGCGCGGCTTCCGCATCAAGGACCGCCGCACCTACTGGCGCGTGGTCCGGGGGCTGGTGGTGGGGGAGCGGGTGGACGTCCACCTGAAGCGCGGCGGTCGGCACATCACCACCCACCTGCGGGTGAAGGGCCGGCTCGAGCCCCTGCCCGCCCTGGCTCACCCGGGCTTCGAGCGGCGGTTGGGGGTGGAGGTGGCCAGCGCCGCGGTGCACCAAAAACGGCTGGGCCTCGAGAGCCGCCTGGGGGTGGTGCTGATCCAGGTGAAGCGCGGAGGCCGGGCCTGGCGCCGCAACCTGCGGCCCAAGGACGTGATCATCAAGCTCAAGGATCGCCCGGTGCCCGACGTGCGCGCCTTCAACGCCGTGGCCCGCAGCCTGATCCCCGGCCACCAGTTCTTCGTGGAGGTGAAGCGGGGGGGGAAAACGTACCGCTTCGTGATGCGGTACTGATCGGCCTTTTCGCCCCGAGGCCTCGAGCGCGGGCCTCGCCCAGCCGGCGGCCCCCGCCGCCCAGCCGGCGGCCCCCGCCGCCCAGCCGGCGGCCTCTCCTCGCGCCCCGACGCGCCGCTGACCTGCGGGGGCGCCCGGCGGCGGCCACCGCGCAAACGGCACACGCGGAGCCAGTTCCGCTGTTGGCAACAGTCTAAAGGTAGTCGCTTTTTCGGCATCGCGAGAACAACT
>CAYFWA010000556.1:0-5068 GCA_964346625.1 uncultured Myxococcales bacterium | reverse complement strand
ACACGCCCATCGTCGTGTGATGTCGCCAGACGCGGGCGAGCTACTCCTGCTCCCACTAGTCCTGCTCCCAGTCGACAGCGGGGAGCAGGTCCGCTAGGCCGCGGCGTGCGAGCTCGCGATCCAAAAAGCCGCGATCCAGCTCCGCCCCCGACTGCTCGAGCATGCCTCGAATGTCGCGCAGGTGCTTCTGAGAGCCACCTTCGCGATAGTACTGCAGCTTCCGGAGAATCACGTACTCCGGAGGGGCAAGCTGAATCTGCAGATTCTCTAGCGCCACGGTGCGTCGATGCTCGAGGGCCCAGCGATGCAGCTCATCGCCTGCATACAGGTAGCAATCTGCCTTGAGCCCGCTGTCGTGGTGAATGAGGTTGAAGTGAGCCCCGTGGGAACGGCCGATCTCGATCCGAATCACCTTCGGAGGAGGACAGTAGTACGTTTCCAACGGGAACATTTGGCACAAGGTGTCGATCTGGTCCGGGCGCAGGACCAGCACCAGATCGATGTCGTGGGTGAGACGTGGCTCGCCGTAGAAGACGGCGGCCACCGAGCCGGTGACCAACACCTCGATGCCCGCCTCCATCAGGGGGCGAACGAAGATCTCCACGAAGTCATGTGTTTGCATGGAGAAAGATCCGGGCGACGCGGGCCTGGACTTCGGCGTCGCTCCAGTCGGGGTGCCGCTGTCGCAGGTTGGCGGCCTTGAGCCGCCAGGCGGTCTCTCGCAGCGTGAGGAGCTGGGCATATTTTTGCGCGGGGGTCATCCGGCGAAGAATCCGCCGGTGAACGCGCGCTGCCTCTTGCTCGTGATCCATCCGCCTCTCGCTCGTGTTGCGCTGATGTACGCCGATGTACGCCGATCATGCTATTGAGCCACCGCCGAGGGTGTCAAGCCACGGTCATGATTCCCCCATCGACGACCGAGTTCTCCTGAACGCTACCAGGGTTGTTTCCTCCGATGGAGCGGGCAATTATCATTGCAATGTTCTCTAGATACCGATCAGACGGGAAGCGCACGACCAGACCAGACCAGACCAGACCAGACCAGACCAGACCAGACCAGACCGGATACAGCCTGGGAGACTGTGGGCATGAGAGCTTCGTCCTCGACGTTGGTCCTGATTCTCGTGGTGATGAGCGCCTGCGTGCTGGAGCAGCATGGGTGCGCGAAGCACATCGTTCCAAGGGGCTATGGACATCGTGGTGATGAGCGCCTGCGTGCTGGGGCAGCATGGGTGTGCGAAGCACATCGTTCCAAGGGGCTATGGACACTGGATTCCGACAACCAATCGTGGTTAACTGGGCTCCATTGCTGCAAACGGGGAGTAACACCATGCGCACCTTCACCATCGTCCTGATCGCGGCCGGTCTCATGGGAATCAGTGGCTGCAAGAAGAAAAAAGAGAGAGATGAGGCGGCCAAGGCCAAGGTCTCGAAAGAACGCTGCAAGCAGGCCAAGAAAGAAGCCGAGATGAGGTGGAAGGAGGCGGAGGGGGCCTGGCGGGGGATCGCCGAGGCCTGGAAAGATCCCGCCCTGGGCAAGGCCGTGAAAAAGGGCATCGACGAGCGCGCCGCCAAATCCGAGGGGGAGGGGGACGCGGAGGCCAAGGCCGCTGCCGCCAAGAAGGAGTGGTCCGACTTCCAGAAGTACTGGGAGGAGAAAAAGGCGCTGGCGGATGCCGCTCATCAGGCATCGGTCAAGGCCCTCGCCGCGGCGAAGAAGGGCACGGACCTCGCCAAGGCCAGCAAGGCGGGCTACCGCGCCTTCGCTGCGGCCAAGGCGGCGCAGGCCAAGCGCTGGGACAAGCCACCGGCGTGGTTCGAAAACCCGAAGCTGGTCAAGCTCGACGCCACTCGCGGGGGCAAGGCCTACACGCTGTCCACCCAGGCCCGCGACGCCAACAAGTCCGCCGTGGAGGCCTGCGCCAAGTAACCTGCCTCGGGAGCGCCGGGGGCAATCGGGGCATGCAGGCAGGGGGAGGCCTGGCCGGGACCACCACGAGATGCGCGCCCCGCTGCCGGGTCGCTACGAAGCGGGGAAGGGGACGGTGTTCCAATTTTCCAATTCGCTCTCTAAGCAGTAGATATAAAAAGCAATTCTGCGTCAGGCTCTGCGGTGTGCTCGCGTGCTGGGCTCGGCTGCTCGTGTAGTCAGTGTCCTGGTGTAGATCGTGTTTTGTTGCTAGATTACAATCAGTTGCGCGCCGAATTGGAAAATTGGAACACCGTCCCCGTTGTGTGTGTCAGTAGCCAGCACGGACGCCTACGACGTTTTTGCTACTTGCCGATGGCGTGCACGATGGTGGTCTTACCGGGGGCCGAGCAACGGGGCGTGGTGAACACGTAGGGGATGAACCGCCGCGCTGCCCCGCCCTTGTAGTGGTCGATGGAGGCGGGCCGACGGGTGACCGTCACCGCGGCGCCGTCGGGAAGCGTGATCCGGCCGCGGGGGTCCACGGTCACCTCACGGCAGCGCGTCTGCGCCTTGCCCGTGGCTTTGGCCGCCACGATGAAGCGCCCTTCGGCACCTGGCCTGGGCTCGCGCTGCAGCACTGTGACCGCGCGATGGAAGCAGTCGGCGACCCGCTGCAGCGATGCGATGCAACCGACTGCCGGACGGGCCTTCCCGGGTGTGGCCCGCGCGGGAGGCGCCGGGCGGGCCGCAGGGGCCGGGCGCGCCGCAGGGGTCGGGCGCGCCGCAGGGGTCGGGCGCGCCGCAGGGGTCGGGCGCGCCGCAGGGGTCGGGCGCATGGCGCGGGCTCCCTGCCGTGGCGACATCGCGGGGTGCGAAGGAGGGGCGTCGCAGGCCGTCATCGCGACGAGCAACCCGGCGAGCAATACGGCGATCAACCCGGCGAGCAACCCCACGCGTAACGCGCCGGCGGAACCGGGCGGCGTCATTGGCCGGCCTCCTGGCGGATGCGCGAGAGCAGCGCCTCGGGCCGGGCCAGATACTGATTGAAATCGTCCAGGTTGGCGCTCTTGAGGCTGATCTGGAAGTCCACGCCGCCGCGACGCTGGTGGATCAGGTACTTGTTGGTCTCCACCTCCTCCCGTTGCAGCATCCAATACACCAGGGTGTCCACCCAGACGCCGATGAACACGAAGGCGTCGGTGTGCTCCAGATCGAGCTGCTGGAAGTTCATGAAGTAGGGCCGGTCGACGCCGTAGCGCAGGGCCTTCTCCACCAGGCTCCCGCGGGCGGCCGCGTCCACGGCCCGGGCGGCGCGGACCCCGATGCGGATGCCGTCGAGCCACAGATCGTACTGGCCTTTGAAGTCCGGGTCGAGGGACCGATCCGCCCGTCGAAGCTCGGGATGCAGCGCGATGAGGTGCAACACGCCCCAGTCCTGGCCAAACTGCCGTGGGTCCTGCTCGAACAGGGCCAAGTGCGGATTGGAGGTCACGTAGATGGCGCGGAGATCCTCGTAGGAATTGAAGGAGAGCACCCCTCGGTGCTGCAGATACATGAGCATGTAGTCGAAGGCGCTGAAGGGGTAGGCGTGGGTCAGCTCGGCGAGGCGATGCTTGAGATCCTGCCGGGCTTGTTCCGGCAGAAGTGAGATGTAGTGGTCGATTCGTGCCTGCAGCTCGCTCAGCTCCATGATCCAACCTCCTCGGGGCACACGCCAGATTCAGGGCTCGCGGATGAACAACTCCGAGATTCGGCGGCCGAGCATTCGCGGATATTCAGCCTTCTCGTTGCTTGGCGCAGAACCACCTCGGCTCCCTCGGTCCATCGAGAGCACTTTTCGCGGGCCCGAACCATACGATATCATCCTGATCCGGGACGTCCATTCAAGCTTCTCCCGTCCAGTCGTCCAGTCGTCCAGTCGTCCAGTCGTCCAGTCGTCCAGTCGTCCAGTTGTCCAGTCGTCCAGTCGTCCAGTCGTCCAGTCGTCCAGTCGTCCAGCCGTCCAACCGTCCAGTCGTCCAGTCGTCCAGCCGTCCAACCGTCCTCCATGGGTGGAGCTTCGGGGTGGTGCATCGGGCTGTCCTTGCTCGTGCGACGGCCTTGGTGAGTCGTGATATGCTAATCGTGTACATCGGAGGCTACCGTTGTCCGATTCGGCACCTCACCCCAAGCGCGCGGCCACCTACGACGACGTCGTCACGGCGCCCGCCGACAAGATCGCCGAGATTCTCAACGGCGAGCTCGTCCTCAGCCCGCGGCCGGGACCCCGACACGCGCTGGCCGCCTCGGCGGTAGGGGCCGATCTATTCGGGGCCTTCGGCCGCCGCTCCGGGGGCGGAGGCCCGGGTGGTTGGTGGATTCTCTACGAGCCCGAGCTTCACCTCGGCGATGACGTCGTCGTGCCGGATCTCGCTGGCTGGCGACGGGAGCGCCTCCCCGCTCTGCCCCAGGAGGCACACTTCACCCTCGCGCCCGACTGGGCCTGCGAGGTCATCTCGCCCCGCTCGGCCAGCGTCGACCGCGTTCGAAAGATGCGCATCTACGCCCGTGAAGGCGTCCCGAACCTCTGGCTGGTGGATCCGCTGGGGAGAACTCTCGAGGTCTTCCGGCTGGAGCAGCGTCGCTGGGTCCTGGTGGACACCCACGCCGAAAACGACGTTGTTCGCGCCGAGCCCTTCGGCTCCGTCGCGCTCGCCCTGGCGGACTGGTGGGGCGACGTACCCGACGAGGTGTCGCCTCGCCGGGAGCGGGGCTCCGCGGTCGAGCCGGATCCCGAGGAGTAGCCGGGCCGGATCCCGAAGAGGAAGCGGGGAAGGGGACGGTGTTCCAATTTTCCAATTCGCTCTCTAAGTAGTAGATATAAAAAGCAATTCTGCGTCAGGCTCTGCGGTGTGCTCGCGTGCTGGGCTCGGCTGCTCGTGTAGTCAGTGTCCTGGTGTAGATCGTGTTTTGTTGCTAGATTACAATCAGTTGCGCGCCGAATTGGAAAAATGGAACACCGTCCCCGTTGTGTGCGGCGAGGGGCAGCGCTCGACGCTCCCTGACGTCTCGCAGCGCTCGCCTCTCCTTGCCGTCGCCCCGGTTTGGAAACGACTCGACGCCGCGCAGGGTCGGGAGGCGGGGGAGGGAGGACCCGCCGCGGCGAGCGGTCCCGCA
>CAYFWA010000555.1:0-5069 GCA_964346625.1 uncultured Myxococcales bacterium | reverse complement strand
CTCCGTCTCCGTCTCCGTCTCCGTCTCCGTCTCCGTCTCCGTCTCCGTCTCCGTCGCTTCGTCGAGCAGGGACTCCACCAGCGCGAGGGCCCGGCGCGGCTCCCCGGCCCGGTGCTCGTGAAACTTGGCGCGCTCTAGCCACGGCTCCACCCCGGCCTCGGGATCCGCGCACAGCCGCGTCCAGAGCGCCAAGGCCTCCGGCCACCGCCCGCTGCGCTTGTGCAGCAGGGCCAGCTCCCACGCCGCGCAGCGGACCCGCCCCGGGGCCCCATCGGGTGGGCGGTCCGCCTGGAGATTGACCAGGGCGGATTCGAAGGCGTGGCGGGCTCCGGGCTCGTCTCCGAGCTTGAGCCGGAGCCGCGCGAGGCCGTACCAGTCCGCGGCCTGGAGGCGGCTCGGGCCGTCGGGACGCGCCGCGGTCGCCTCCAGGGCCTGATGGATTCGAATCAGCAGAAGCGCCAGGGACCGCAAGTCCAGGGCGTTGTGAGCGGCGATGGCCGCCAGTGGCTCGGCCTTCCCGCCGCGCAGCCAGGCCTGGTATAGCCCGCCCGCCGGGCCAGGCAAAGCGTCGCTGGCGGGGGATCCCCAGATCGTCGAGTAACCCCTCGAAACGGTGGAAGGGCTCGGTGGGACAGGGCTGACGCTCGAAGCTCACCAAGGCGATGGTCACTCGTGCCGCTGGGAAAAACCGGATTCGAAACGGTAGCGTATCGCAGGGCAACAGCCGCGCTCAAGGAAAACCTGCGCATCCTTTCAGTCAAGATATGCCCCATGCATTCGATAGACCTGCACTGCCAGAACCGGCGCCTCGACTCCATCGAGGCCTGGTGGGACGTGGTCAACTGGGACGAGGTGGCGCGGCGCTACGCCGAGGCGATGAAGTAGGGCAGTAGGGGCGTGACTACCAGGGCTCGGGCTCGGGCTCGGAGGGATCACCGTGGACGTCTGCCCGCGCCTCCGGGTCCCAGTCCGGCCTCGGCTCCCTCTCGAGCGCGGGGTCCTCGTCCGGATACGGCGCCCGGAAGGGCACCCCGTAGGCGGGCGCGATCTCCGAGTCGGGCTCCACGCTGGCGTCCACCACTGGCGCCGAATACAGGGTGTCGTTGCCGCCGTCCACCGGCGGCGCGGCGTAGTCCTCGCTCGAGCCCGCGTCGAGCCAGGGCTCAGCGTAGGCCGGCATGTTGCCCGCGTCCAAAAAGGGCTCGCCATACTCGGGCATGGGGCCGGCGTCCACCATGGGCGCCTGATACAGGAGCTGCCCGCCCCCGTCGATATCGGAGGTGGCGTCGCTGCGCGACGAGGCGTCCACGCCTCCGTCGCCCGCAACGCCGATGTTGTGCCCCCCGCAGGCGCCCGCGCCGAGCCCCAGGGTCGCGGCCACCACCGCCGAGCCCAGGGCGCGACGCCAGGGTCGCGGCCGCTGCAAACGAATCCGACCCTGGTCGATGTCCTCGATGACCGACTCCAGGATGCCTCTGATCTCTGACTCTTTCATGAGCTAGCCCTTGCCAGATAAAATGCCCGACGCTCCCGGCGACGGCTCACCGCAAACCGATCAGCGCTCCAGGCGTCAACACGAGCCCGACGCAATCTGCGAAAATCGTGCCGAGGCCCCCCCTGTCATTTCAGCAGCTTGACAGCCCCCGGATCGGGTCGGTCCCAGATTTCTGAGGCCTTCGGCGCCACGGCCTGTTAGAAATGACACATGCTTCGGGAGCTCGAACACGTCCGCCAGCACCCCGGTGAGGGTCTCCGCCGCTGGTTCGCGGACGGGGACATGGACCTGGTGCTCTGGCACGATCCGGAAGACGACCAGCGCGTGGTGGGGTTTCAGCTCTGCTACGACAAGGGCGAAAACGAGCACGCCTTCACCTGGCGGGAGCCGGGCTCGGTGACCCACCACCGGGTGGACGACGGCCAGCCCGATCCCGTGACCCGGATGACCCCCATCCTCGTCCAGGATGGGGTCATCCCCCTGGATCGAATCCGCCAGCAGTTCGCCGACGCCAGCGCCGAGTTGGATCCGCAGGTGCGCGCGTACGTGTCGGAACGGCTCCAACGGCTCGACGAGCGCCTGCAGCCGTGACCGTCCGGCGCTTCGACAGCTCGCCCGCAGCGCCGCCGGAGCCGGAGCCGGACCCGGACCCGGACCCGGCTCCGACGGCAGCCCCCGCGCCGCCCCCAGACGAGGGCTCCCCCCTACCCTCCCGGCAGCGCTGGGCCCTGGTGCTCGGGGCGCGCGTTCAGCCCGACGGCGACCCATCGGCCATGCTCGAGGACCGGCTGCGGGCCGCGCTGAACCTGCTCGCTGCCGGACGCGTGGACCAGCTCCTTCTCAGCGGCGCCGCCACACCGACCTCGGGCGACGAGGTGTACGCCATGCGTCGCTTCTGCCGCCGCCAGGGGGTCGCCTCGTCGAAGCTGGTGTGCGACCCGGGGGGCACCCGCACCCGCCTCAGCCTGCAGCGGGCCGCAGAGCTGTTCGGCGTGCGGCGCGTGTACCTGTGCACTCAGCGCTTTCACCTGCCCCGGGCGCGATACTGGGCCGAGGCCTACGGCCTCGACGCCGTGGGCGTGGCGGCCGACCGGCAGCCCTACCGCCGCGCCCACCGGGACCGGACCCGCGAGCTGGCCGCCTGGGCCAAGGCCCTCGCGGAGCGCTGGCTGCTCACGCCGACGGGCCGTTGAGCTTCGAGAACACCGCGCGCCGCTACAGCGTGGTGCGGGCCTTGAGGAAGAAGTACAAGCGAGGAACGGGGGTGGGCTGGGCCTCCACGCGGGCGCCGAGGTCGTAGAAGGTGTCCGAAGCGTAGTGGTGACTGTCCAAGGCGTTGTAGAGGTTGGCGGAGAGCTCCACCAGCTTGCCGGCGATGCGGCCCCGGGCCCGCAGGCCGAGGTTCCACATGGCGGCGGCGGGAATCCGGTCGTAGTCGAGGTCCGAGGAGCGGGCCGCGCAGTTGGTGGGGCTGCTGCACAGGATGGTGCGGTTCGGGTCCTCGAAGGCGCCGATGACCCGCAGGGTGGTGTTCGCCCAGAGCTGCCAGTGGCCCCGCTGCAGGATCTTGAAGGCCCCCGCCGCGGTGAACCAGTGGTTGGGCACCGAGCGGAACACCCCGCCGTCCAGCTCGGAGGCACCCCACTGCCGCGCCCAGGTATAGGACACGGTGAGCCGATGGCCCTGCTTCAGGTACAGGTCGGAGAAGAGCTCCACGGCGTGGATGGCGCGCTCGGTGGAGTTGGCGTAGCGCCCCTGCAGGATCCGGATGATGTTCTCCAGGATGGTGTACGAGTAGTTGAGCCGCAGTCCCCACTGGCGGATCCGTCCCACGTCCTCGAGGAGCTTCGTGTTGAGCTCCACCTGCCAGGCCTGGCTCTTTTCCACCTCGATGTCCGGGTTGCCCGCGTACTGCACGGCGGCGCCGTTGCCGGCGGTGTTGTTGAACACCGGCGGCCGGAATCCGGTGGCGTAGTTGACCTTGAGGAAGATCTCCTTCCAGATGTTCCACACCGCCGCCGCCGAGCCCAGCACCACCGGCTCGTAGGGCGTGTTGCCCAGCGGGGCGTGCTGAAAGCGCACGCCCCCGTCCAGGATCAGCGACTCGAAGGGGCGCGCCTGCGCCGACAGAAATAGCGCGTAGACCAGCCGATCGGAGTCGAAGATGAAGGGCTGGCGGCAGCCCGCCCGGTAGGTGGTCTGGTTGGGATCGCCGGGGCTGAACCGCGGGATCCCCGAACCGTCGCGGTTGTAAAAGGGGCAGGTGGTGGAGACCTTGGCGAAGTCGAGCTGGCCGTTTTCCGTGAGCGGCGCCACGAAGGTGACGTCAGCGTCCTCGAGCCACTCGTAGAACACCTCTCCGCCAGCGAGCAGCTTGAGCCAGGAGGTGGCCTGCAGGTCGAAGTCCACCGTGCCACCGGAGCGGTGAGCCGCCACGTCCGATTTGAAGGCGAGGCCGGGGAGCACGGCGTCGGTGTTGGGGAAGATCACCGTGGGGGAGAGATTGCGGTGGAACCGGATGTAGTAGCCGCGCAGGTTCAACCCGAAGCGATTCTTCAAGAAGCGGTCCTTGTAGCGCAAAAAGGCGTAGCTCTCGTGCCAGTTGATCCGGTTGCGCTGCAGCGCGGAGTAGCCGGGGCTGGTGCCCTGGGGCCCGCCCATAAAACTCAACGGCCGGTGGATGCCGTCCCAGTAGCGCCACTTCTTGTCCATGGCGGACTTCACCAGGTTCGGCATCTTGTGGAAGGTGAGCTGCCAGGCCAGCATCAGCTCCCGGGCTCCGCCCTTGGCCTCGTAGCTCAGCTTGCCGTCGAACACCGAGTAGAAGCTGGTGGGCTGCGACGACTCGATCCCCCCCGGGTACCGGTAGGAGAGCGGCCCCGGCACCCGGGGCGGCGGGCTGTAGAGCCAGACCTCGGGCGCGGAGTAGCGCGGGCCCTTGAACCACTCCAGGCTCCAGTGGGCGAACACGTTGAGGGCGCCATCGAAAAAGGACTGCCCGTACATGAGATAGGGGCGGATGACCATCTCGTCGCCGGGGCCGTGCCCACCGCCCATCCCCAGCTCCACGCCGTCGACGTCCCGGGCCCCCTTGGTGATGACGTTCACGATGCCCAGATAGGAGTTGGCGCCCCACAGCACGCCGCCGGGGCTGGTCATGGCCTCGATCCGCTTCACGGTCTCCAGCGGAATCCGGCGCATGGAGGACACGATGTTGAATACCGGGTCGAACATGCTCAGGCCGTCGCGCAGATACAGCACCGCCTGGTTCACCCCGCGGATGGTCCACATGGGGATCTGGTCGTACTGGGCGTTCACCTCCAGAAACCCCGGGGTATAAAGCAGCGTCTGCAACAGGTGCCGGTGGCCGAAGCGCTCGATGTCCCTGGCCGTGACGATGTGGATCACCGCCGGCGCCTCGGCCACGGTGGTGCGGCTCTTGGTTGCGCTCTGGACGATGGCCTTCTGCAGGAGCTCGTCCTCCCCGCCCACCTCCAGGTCGCCCACCGCCAGGTCGGTGTCGGGCTTGCGCGGGCCGGCGGCGGGCTCAGCGGCGCCGCGGGGGGGAGGCCTT
>CAYFWA010000554.1:0-5071 GCA_964346625.1 uncultured Myxococcales bacterium | reverse complement strand
AACCCCACCTTCCGCAACTGCGTGTTCGCTGTCAACTCGGCCAGTAACTACGGGGGGGGCGCGTTCTTCGACGATTCCAGCCCTCACGTCATCAACTCGGTGCTGTCTGGAAATAGCGCCGGTGGGCGCGGGGGAGGGTTCGAGGCCTTCGACAACGCGAATCCGGTGATCACCAACTGCACCTTCTACGGCAACACCTCGGGCAGCGCGGGAAGTGCCGTGCGGGCCTACGACAACTCCGACCCGGTGATCCGCAACTCCATCATCTGGAACCACTCGGACGCCCTGAGCTCCACCGTCACCTCTTCCATCACGGTGACCTACAGCGACGTGGAGGGCGGCTACGGCGGGACGGGCAACATCGACCAGGACCCCCTGTTCGCCAACCCGGGGGCGGGCAACTTCCGGCTGCAGGCCGGCTCGCCGTGCATCGACGCCGCCGACGAGACCGTGGCCCCAGCGGCGGACTTCGAGGGCAACGGGCGGGTGGATGGCCCGGCCGCCAACACCGGCGTGGGACCACCCTGGGTGGACATGGGTCCCTTCGAGTACCAGTAGCGCGGGAACGGGTGGTGTCGGGGGAGCCGGCGTCCCGGTCACGGGCGCGGCGGGTGAGCAACTGCGTGCGGTGGATGGGGCGACCGACGCCGTGGGGCGGAGCGCCGGATCCTGCTGGCCAGCGGGCCGGGTTTCCGCTACACCCTAGTTGACCGAGTACGCGAACAATCCGAGTCAGATCTTCCAGCCCAGACGGAGGCGCACATGGCGAAGCAGTCCATCCACACCATGAAGTTCAACTACTCCCCCGACGTCGTTTTCCAGGTGCTCACCAGCCCGGAGTTTCACGAGGCGAACCTCAAGGCCCAGGGCAACCCCGCGGCCACGGTCAAGGTGACGCAGGACACTGCCGAAAAGAAGGTGCTCCAGGCCGACGTCACCGAGTACGCCAAGGGCATCACCGGCGTGGACAAGAGCAAGACCGAGCAGACCACCACCACCTGGGAGTGGAAGGTCCCCGACAAGACCGCCACGTGGACCTACCAGAGCCCCCATTCCCAGGTGAAGGTCTCGGGCGCCATCCAGATCTCGGGCTCGGGCGACTCCACGGATCTGCGCGAGGAGTTCAACGTGGACGTGAAGGTGCCGCTGATGGGGGGCAAGATCGAGAAGATGGTGCTCAAGGAGGTGGAGAGCTTCTGGCCGCGCTACGAGAAGCTCGTCAAGGAGCACTGCGAAAAGCAGGCGGGCTGAGGCTCGCCCTGGGGTGCGCGGCGGGTTGAGGACGCAGGGCACGGCGGGCTGCAACTCCCGGTGTACGTGGACGGGAGCTACACCTTCCACTTCCGCGAGTCCATCGGCTTCGAGCGCTACTCGGTGGGCCTGGTGATCACCCGGCCCACCTCGGGGCTGCACCCGCTTTTGTTCGTGGGCGACGCCGGCCCCTTCGGCCGCGCCTTCGCCGAGGAGGACCCCTTGCTGTCGCCCTTGAAAGGCTACGTCGAGGACCAGCCCGGCTGCGATGCCGAGCCGGATCCCGACTGCGGCGGGCAGCGCTGGCTGGACCGGCTGTGGTTCGACGCCTCCACCGGCGGCGCCGTCACCGACGTGGCGGTCTCCCAGGGGGAGTCGGCCGAGCTCGCGGTGTTCGGGGACCCGTTCCTGGGGATGAACCTGGTGAGCTGACACCGCGATCCGCCCTGTGTGGACGACCCGGGCTACCAGGCCGTCTACCTGGCGGCCCGTTTGTCGGAGCTTCCCGCGCGCTGCAACCGGGATCTGTTCATCTTCTGGGATACGCCCTACCCCGAGCTGGACGCGGGCACCCACTGCGACGAGCTGCTGGTGTGCGTGCGCGACGCCCAGCAGGCCGCCGCTGTGATGCAGGTGGCCCCGGACCTCATCTGCGGCTTCACCGACCCCACCTGCGGCCCCGGCGCCCAAAAGTGCGTGTTCGACCGCCCCATCTCCATCCCCGAGGAGATCATGGCGCAGGTCTGCGCCGTGTCCGTGCTGCCCGATCCCCCGGCCGAGATCTCGTGCCGGGCGTACTTGTGATGTAGCCGACGTCCGCGCTTGACCCGCACGGGTCTGCCGGGGATCATGAGAAGCCTGCCATGGAGCGGTGATGCCTTCGGGTGAGCTGGAGTATTTGTTACAAGGAGAGACGGATCGCGTGGAGTGGAAATCCTCACCGCGCAAGACCGACCAGATCCTGCAAGCAGTGTGCGCGCTGGCGAACGACCTGGGCGCCTCTTCGCAGCCGGGGTACCTCGTCATCGGGGTGCACCCGACCACGGGGGAGATCGTCGATCTCCCTGCAGACGAAGACTCCGTCCAACAGGACATCGTCAACCGAATCGAATCAACGCGGTTGGTGCCCACCCCGAGCTACTCCATCCAGATCCAGCGCGAGGGTGGAAAACCGGTCGTGATCATGACCGTCGCCCCCTATCCCGTGCCGCCGGTGGTCACGGTCAATGGGGTGGCGTGGGTGCGGAGGGGAACCTCCACCGTGAAGGCACGGGAGGCGGATCTCATCAATCTCAGGGAGCGTCGGCCCGACCACCACCTCCCCTTTGATACCCGCGTGCTGGCGGCGGCGTCGCGAGGCGATCTGCGGTTGGCAGCGCTGCGCGCCGAGTGGGAAGCGGAGCGGGAAGCCGACGAGGACCCCGACACCTTCCCGGGCCTGGATGCATGGCTCACACAGCGACAACTGGGCGTTCCGGTGCAGGGAGACTGGAAACCCAACGCAGCCGGGGTGCTGGTGTTTGGTGACAGCCCCCAGGATCTGCTACCCGGTGCCTTCGTCGAGCTGGTGCGTTATGCCGGTGACGACGTGGACGCGGAGGTGGTCGAACGCAAGACCATCACCGGCAACCTTCCCGATCAACTCGAGACGCTGTGGACCCAGCTCAAGGCGCACAACGCCGAGATCCCGTCCAAAGCGGCGGGTATGCGGGAAGCCTTCGCCCCGGCCTATCCCGACGAGGCCCTCAAGGAGCTGGCCCGCAACCTGATCCAGCATCGCCTCTACGAGGGGACCAACGCTCCGTCGCGGGTAGAGTGGTACGACCGGCGGATCGAGCTGTCCAACCCCGGTGGCCCCTATGGGCGGGCCGCCGAGGGACAATTCGGGGAGCACTCGGACTACCGGAACCCGCTCGTTACCGGCAAGCTGGCGGAGCTTGGATATGTGCAGCGGCTCGGGCGGGGCGTGCGGCGAGTTCGGCTGCTGCTCGAGCGCAATGGCAACCCTCCCCTGGAGGTGGAAATCGACGGATACACGCGCGTGATCGTGAGGCGCCAATGAGGTCGCTGGTCCTGTTCAACAACAAGGGTGGGGTCGGCAAGACGACCCTCACCTTCAATCTGGCCCACGCCCTCGGCCGCCTCGGGTATCGGGTGGCGGCCATAGATTGCGACCCCCAATGCAATCTTTCGGTCATCTTCCTGGGGGAAGAGGACCTCCTCGAGCTGTGGCAGAGCGAGCACGCCCGCACGCGAACGGTGGACGGCTGCGTCGACCTCGTGCGTCGGGGGAAGGGGGACGTCCGAAGGCCCACCATGACCCAGGTGGCGGAGGCAGACAACCTCTGGTTGCTGCCCAACCAGCTGCACCTCAGTCGTTTCGAGCAGCCCCTCGCCGAAGAGTGGCCCAAGACGATGAGCCCCGACAACGATCGGGCCCTGGACGTGACCCTGGCCTTGGAACGGCTCTCCAGGCTGGCCGCGCAGGCCGTCAACGCTGATATCCTGATGATCGATGTCGGGCCGAGCCTCGGCGCGCTCAACCGCGCAGCGCTGCTCGCCTGCGACGCCGTGATCCTGCCCCTGGCCCCGGATCTGTTCAGCTTGAAGGGGATGGAGAACGTGGGGCCCACTCTCCGAGAGTGGCGCACTCACTGGCAACGGCTTCGCGACATCGTCCTGACCGACCCCGGCCTGACCGACGAAGACGCCCGGCGCGAGAGCATGTCCCACGAGTTTCGACCCATCGGGTACATCGTGCAGCAGCACCTGGCGCGCGCGGATCGGCCCGTCAGAGGGTACCTGCAATGGGCGAAGCAGATCCCATCCACCTACCATGAGGTGGTCCTGGGCGAGCCGCGTTCCGATCCGGAGCTCAGCGTCGAGCTCAGCGTCGAGACCGATCCGGAGTGCATCGCCACCATCAAGCACTACGCGAGCCTCGTTCCCATCGCCCGGCGGGTCCGCAAACCGATGTTCGATCTGAAGCAGGCGGACGGCATCAGCGGGGGCCAGATCCAGTCCGTCCATCGATGCCGCGCCGATTTCACGGATCTCGCCGAGCGGATCGCGCACCGATTGGGCGTCACGCTCGATTGAGCCATCCTCCCGGGCCTCGCCAGCCCCTGTTCTTGCGCGAGCCCTTACTGCCGTAGCGGCTGGAGGTATCAACCGGCTGATGCCAGCCCCTCGGCGCGCAGGGCCTCGAGCACCTCGGGCTCGGACAAGTCGTACCAGCGCTGGTAGGCCTCGGCCACGGCGAAGGACAGGGCGTCCTTGACGTTGGCGCAGTAGACTGCGTCGGGCGGCGCCGCGGCGTTGGCCAGGGCGTCGAGGGAGCGCTGGGGGGCGGTGGGCACGGCCACCACGGTGCGGGCCGCGCCCCGCTGCCGGGCCAGGTGCAGCGACGCGCGCATGGTGAAGCCCGAGGCCAGGCCGTCGTCGGCGAGGATCACGGTCTTGCCCTCGAGCTCCGGGAAGGGCCGGCCCCCCCGCAGGCGCTCGTCGCGCACGGCGAGCTCGCGCTGGACCTTTTGCTGGGCCTGCTCGATCTGGGCCCGCGACAGCCGGAGCTGGGCCAGTAGCGGCTCGTTGTAAAAGACGTCGCCCTGGGGCGTCATGGCCCCGAAGCCGGCCTCGGGGTTGCCCGGGATCTGCAGCTTGCGCACGATCACCAGGTCCAGCGCCCCGCCCAGCGCCTCCCGGATGGAAAGCGCCACCGGCACGCCACCCATGGGGATGGTCAGGATCTGCAGGTCCGCCCCATCGCCCCGCGCGTCCGTTTGTTCGCCCCGCGCGTCCGTTTGTTCGCCCCGCGCGT
>CAYFWA010000553.1:0-5097 GCA_964346625.1 uncultured Myxococcales bacterium | reverse complement strand
CGCGGCTCCTCCGGTGGCCTCGCGCGGCTCCTCCGGTGGCCTCGCGCGGCTCCTCATTCTAGGTAGAACATCACGTCGGCGAGCTCCTCGACGAGGCCCTCGACGTCGTCCCAGCGGGCCTCGCGCAGGGCGTCCTCGAGATCGTCGGCGAGCTCCTCGACCTCCTCGCGGTCCACGTCGTCCAGCCGGGGGAGGCGGGATCGGGCGCGATCGAGCAGGGCGGCGGCCTTGGTCCAGGTGCCCCGCTGCTCGGCGGGTAGATCCGCGGGGGGCGTCTGGGAGTCTGTGCCCGCCGGCGCCTTTGGCGCCGCCGGCGCCGGGGCAGGAGCCATCTGGGCGCCACGCGCTTTTTCGCGGCCCCCCCGCGGTCCGGCTCCGGAGCCGGAGCCGGAGCCGGAGCCGGAGCCGGAGCCGGAGCCAGTGGATGACGCGGCGGCTTCGGGGCCCTCCTCGGCGGGATCGAAGTCCTCGGGCACCTGTCCGGCGGGAAGCGCCCCGGCGCCGAAGGCCTGCTCCACCCGCTGGCGGGCGGCCGTCCGCTCCGCGGCGTCGAGCTGGCGAAAGGCGTCCTCGATCACCACCTCCTTGCGCAGGCCCGTGTGCTTCTCGGTCACCGACACTTGCAGGATCCCGTCGAGATCGAGCTGCAGCTCGTAGACGATGGGGCTGTTGGCGGGGGCGTCGGGATCGAGGCCGGTGACCCAGAAGGTGCCCAGCAGGTGGTTGAGCCGCGCGTCGGCGTGCTCGCCCTGATACACGTGCGCCTCCACCTTCTGCTGACCGGGGTACATGGTGAGGAAGGTCTGCGCCTGGCGCGCGGGCAAGGGGGTGTTGCGCCGGATGATGGGCTCGAAGTGATCGAAGTCGGGGATGCCGTCCTCGATCTTCACCGCGCGGGTGCCGAAGGTGTAGGGGGTGACATCCACCAGGATCCGGCTCGCGTCGTCGCCGGCGATGCGGGCGGCCTGCAGGGTGGCTCCCAGGGCCACGGCCCGATCCGGGTCCACGTCGCGGCGCGGCGTGCGGCCTAGCAGCTCGGTCAGCATCCGGCCCACCAGCGGCATCCGGGTGGAGCCGCCCACCAGGATCACCTCGTCGAGCTGGGAGGCCAGCACCCCGGCCTCGCGCAAGGCGATGTGCACCGAGTCCCGCGTGCGCTCGAGCAGGGGGGCGGCGAGCTGCTCGAGCTCCGTGCGATCCAGCTCGCGCTCCAGGTGCACGGGGACGCCGTCGGCCTCCAGCAGGCTCTCCTCGGTGACCTGGGTATAGGCGTCGGCAGACAGCCGGATCTTGGCCTCCTCGGCGGCGCGGCGCAGCCGAGCCCGGGCGGCCCGGTGCTCGTCGAAGCGTACCGGGTGCTGCTCCTCCAGCTCGTCCTGGAGCAGATCGCGCAGGGCCTCGTCGAGATCGTCCCCGCCCAGGGCGGTGTCGCCGTGGGAGGAGAGCACCTCGGTGAGCTCTGCCGAGACCTTGACCACGGACACGTCGAAGGTGCCGCCGCCCAGATCGTAGACCAGCAGCGTGCGCTCGACCGCCCCGCCCTCGTCGTAGCACAGGGCGGCGGCGGTGGGCTCGTTGAGGATGCGCTCCACGTGCAGCCCGGCGATCTCGCCGGCCTCGCGGGTCGCCATGCGCTGAGCGTCGGAGAAGTAGGCCGGCACCGTGATCACGGCCCGGCGCACGGGCTCGCCGAGGGCGGCCTCGGCCGCCTCCCGCAGCCGCCGCAGGATCAAGGCCGAGGCCTCCTCGGGGCGCAGGTACCGGTCGCCCAACGGGAGGGGCTCCTCGGAGCCCATGCGGCGCTTGACCGAGCGCAGGGTCCGCTCGGGGTAGACCAGCGCCTGGTTGCGGGCGCTCTCGCCCACCAGCAGGGTGCCGTCGGCCGAAAGCCCCACCACCGAGGGCAAAAGGGGCTGGCCGTCCACCTCCAGCAGCACGGGCTTCCCGTCGCGAATGCAGCCCACCGAGGAGTTGGTGGTTCCCAGGTCGATGCCCACCACGGGGCCGGAGCGGGGTTGCGGGGTGTCACTCATGGGGAGCTCTCCTGTGTCGCAGCGGACGGGTCGGCGCGTCGGCCCGCCGCGCGTCTGGGGCGGGTTCTTCGACCGCGGCGCGGTGGGGGACTCCGACGCGGTTGACCACGACTTCGGCGGTGCGGATCAGTCCATCGGCGTCCCGGTAGCCGCGGACCACCTCGTGGAGCACTACACCATCGGGCTGGCTCGAGCGGTGCTCGCGATCCACGGCGCGCATGATGGCGGGATCGAAGGGGCGGCCCACCACCGGGATGGGCTCCACGCCAAGGGCCTCCAGGTGCCCCTCGAGCCGCCGCCAGGTGAGCCGGAGGCCCTGGTGATGGGCCGCGAGCAAACGGGGGTCGACCCACGCGCCCGCGGAGCTGACCGGCGCGTGCGCGGAGGACGCCGCCTCGGTCGGGCGCGCCCCCTCCACCTCGGCAGCCGCGGCGGGTTCCGGGTCGGGAGACACGGTGGATTTGGCGTCGGGAGACACGGTGGGTTTGGCGTCGGGAGACACGGTGACGGCCAGCCGCTGCAAGGCCGTCGCGAGGGTCTGCCGGGAGGCCGCCAGCGCGCCCAGAATCCGTCGTGGCACGTGGTCTCCGGCGCCTCCGGCGCCGCGGCGACTCGGCGAGGGCGAGCCGCCCGCCTCCTCCGGGGACGCGCCCGACTTCTCCGGGGACGCGCCCGACTTCTCCGGAAGCGCGCCCGACTTCTCCGGGGATGCGCCCGCCTCCTCCGGGGACGCGCCCGACTCCTGCAGCCGCCGCGCCTGCGCCAGGGCGGGCTCGAGCCGATCGGCCAGGTCGATGAGAATCACCGCCGCCTGGCGACGCCCTGCGCGCTCCCCGGCGTCCGCGGTGTCCTCGGCCGCGCCGGCGGACGCGGGCGCTGCTGTCTCGTCCCGCGCGGCGACGCGGCGGTCACGGAGCTCGGTGAGCGCCTCCCGCACGGCGGCCTTGAGGGCGGTGATCTCGCCGAGCAGGGTGCGCAGGTCTACCTCGGGCAGCTCCGGGAACACCGGGCCGTCATCGCCAGCGGCGGCGCGCTCGCGCTCCAGCAACGACAGGAGCGCCTCGAGCTCTTCGGGATCGGAGCTCCGGGTCATCGCCGCCCTCCAGCGCGGCCAGCGGGCTGGCCGCCGCGGCCGCTCGCCGTGTCGCCGGCCACCGGCGACACGGGCGCGTCGCGCAGCAGCGCGGCCAGCTCGTCGGCCGGGAGGCGGCGACGCGTAGCCGGCGGGAGCCGGGGTGGCGGCCCCTGCCGCAGCGAGGGCGCGTCCTCTTCCATGTATTCGAGCCGCGCGCGGATCCGGCGGCGGTGATCCGCGAGCGCCTCGTAGGCGCGGCGGATCTCGCCGAACAGCTCCGGCGTCCTATCCGGAGGGAACGCCCGCACCAGCGCTCGGTAGCGGGCCGCGACCTGCTCGTCGGTCACGTCGTGGGGGACATCGAGGACGTAGAAAGGATACATGTCTGCTCATCTGGCGCCGGGCCGACGCGGCAGTCGGACCAAGCTCTCATTCGGATCACCGCGCGCCGCGACCGCCACCGCCGCGGCGTCCACCCTTTTTGCCACCCGCAGCGCCACCGCCACCGCCGCCGACACCGCCACCGCCCTTTTTGCCACCCGCAGCGCCACCGCCACCGCCGCCGACACCGCCCTTTTTGCCACCCGCAGCGCCACCGCCACCGCCACCGCCACCGCCCTTTTTGCCACCCGCAGCGCCACCCGCAGCGCCACCCGCAGCGCCCCCGCCCCACCCCGCCGTGGTGCCATCGTTGCCCTGGCGGGGCTTGCGCTTGCGCCCCCGCTGCCCCTGAAGGATCTGCGCCGTTGCATCGCGGCGCCGAGCGGCGCTTCGCTCCTGCGCGATCCGTAGCGTCAACCGCTCGGCCACGTATCGAAGCGCCAGCCGCTCGACGGGGACCCCCGTGTCCTGCAGCGCGCCGATTTCCGAGAGGTCGACCCCCCGCTGCGGAATGAACCCGGTGAGCTCACCGAGCAGGGCCTCGTCCACCATGGCGTGGTAGGGCGGGGAGAGCTCGGAGACAAGCTGCGCGAGATGCGGCCGAGAGCCGCGCTCCGGTCCCGTCTCCGGTTTGGTGGTCGAGTCGAGCTGCGCCGCTCTTTGCGCCCGGCGGGAGGCCTCGAACACTCGGCGAGTGCCCGGTGCGATCCGCTCGACGATGTCCAGCAACTCTGGGGGCAGCGCGTCCAGGAGGTCCAGCTCATCCAGCTCATCGTCGTCGAGATCGTCATCGAGATCGTCGTCGAGATCGTCGAAGTCGTCGTCGAAGTCGTCGTCGAAGTCGTCGTCGAGATCGTCGTCGAAGTCGTCGTCGAGATCGTCGAAGTCGTCATCGAGATCGTCGAGATCGTCGTCCTGCGCACCCGGCGCACCCGGCGGCACCGGCGCCTCCGGCTCATCGAACAGCGCCGTCTGCGGCGCGGGCCGCGAGCCGGTCCGTGAGCCGCCCCCGCAGGACGGAGCAGGCACGGCGCCCGGAGCCTCTTCGACAATGCCCGCGGCAGGCTCACCGGGCGGCTCACCCGGGATCTCACCCGGGATCTCGCCCGAGGTTGCACCCGAGATCGCACCCGAGGCCGGGGCGGTGGCGCTCGGCGCCCCTTCCAGCCGCGCGAGCAGCGACTCCACCCTCTGCAGGTGATCCTGCAGCGTAGCGAGATCCCGGGGCGGGCCCCTGAGCTCCAGCAGTTGCCAGGCGGCCACGAAGCGCGGGTGGCCCGGCTGCCGATCCACCGCGTGACGCGCCACCGTCTCGATGGCCTCTTCGTCCACGGCCACGGACAGGGCGCGCTCCAGCTCCTCGGTCCGGCGGAGGGTGGTCGCGCCCTCCACTAGCGCGTGGGTCACCAGCTCGTGGAGCCGCGCGGGCACGAGCGCCTCGCGCTGCTCCACGGTGGCGCAATCGTCGTCATCGGTCTGTAGCGCCCCCTGATAGCGCTT
This sequence comes from uncultured Myxococcales bacterium, assembly GCA_964346625.1. Taxonomy (GTDB): domain Bacteria; phylum Myxococcota_A; class Polyangia; order HGW-17; family JAJRWW01; genus CAYFWA01. The sequence continues at coordinate 108 of CAYFWA010000553.1, read as the reverse complement.
GGCCACGAGCCCGAGCAGTGCTACGAGGTCCGCCTCGTCGGGGACGTATTCGGGATCGTCGAGGGTCTCGGGCAGCGCTCGCTGGCGAACCGCCGCGGACGCCGGCCG
>CAYFWA010000552.1:0-5105 GCA_964346625.1 uncultured Myxococcales bacterium | reverse complement strand
TCGGCGAAGGCCGCGTCGATGGCCGCGAAGGCCGTGTTGATCTCCAGGCGGCCGGCGGCGTCGCGGGGCTGGCGCGCGGCCGGGGTACCGCGGGCGCGCTCGAGGCGCAGCTCGAAGCCAGTGTCCTGAAACAGCCGGGCGTTGAGATCCCGCCTCGTCTCCAGGTCGGGCAGCGAGGCCAGCGAGGCGGTGACCAGCCGCTCGTCCTTGCGCACCGAGGGGGCGCGGACCGGCTCGCCGTGGGGCGCGAGCAGCTCGCGCACGCAGCGCTCCAGGGTGGCCAGGTGGGGCTCGGGGTGGACCTCCACGGCCCAGCCCGACTCCTCGGCCAGCCGCTCCAGGGCGTCGGCGTGGCGCGGCCGGGCCACGTCCGGGAAATGAAAGCGCAGCACCAGGGTCCAGCGCTCGCGATCGGCGCCCTTGCGGTACAGCCCGGCTTCGGCCGGGAGCAGGGTGTCGGCCAGGGCGAGGGCGGCGTTTTGCTCCAGCCGGCCGGCCTCGTCGCGGGGCGGGGCGCCCACCTCGGCGCCGGCGCCCGGACCGGAGCCGGAGCCCGGACCGGCGCCCGGACCGGAGCCGGAGCCGGCCCCGGCCGCGCCCCGACCGTCGGGCGCGTCGGGATCGGCCAGTCGATACAGAAACGGCCGCTTGCGGTCCGGCTGGAAGAAGGGCTGCGGGGCCCGCAGCAGCTCGTGCACCGGCTTCAGGTCGGTGGGCACGGCGTCGGGGCCGTTCCACCCGGCGGCGAGCTCCTCGGCGGTGTAGGTCCGGCCGCGGGGGGCCGAGGCCCAAAGATGGGCGTGCAGCGCGGCCAGGGCGTCGGCGGTGAGCGGTTTCCCTTCGCCCAGGCCGGTGGGGGGAAAGGCGCCGCGGGGACCGGGGCGACGCGGGCCGGGGCCCCCGGCTCCCGCGTCGCCGTCGCGGCCGAGGCTGCGGCCGAGGCTGTGGCTGCGGCTGTGGCTGCGGCTGTGGCTGCGGCTGTGGCTGCGACCGCGGCCCTCTGCAGGGACGACCTCGAGATCATCGCCGGCGGCGGGGAGGTGGACCCGGGCGAGGCCGGCGTCGAGCAGGGCGCGGGCCAGGCCCTGGCGGGCGTCGCCGTCGCCGTGCACCAGGGCGACGTCCCGGGGCGCCAGGGCGTGGAGCAGGCCGGCCAGCTCCTGGGCGTCGGCGTGGGCCGACAGCCCGTAGGTGTCCACCCGGCAGCGGACGCGGTGGGGGCGGCCGTCGAGCAGCAGCTCGTCGCGCTCGCCGCGGGCCGCCTCCTGCAGGCGCCGCCCCGGCGCCTCCTCGTCCTGATAGCCGGTGATGGCGACCAGGGCGTCCTCGCGCTGCAGCAGCGTGGCGGCGTACTGGGCGCTGGGCCCGCCGGCGAGCATGCCCGAAGAGGCCACGATGACGCAGGGCCCGCCCTCCAGGATCTGCTGGCGCTCGGCCGGCTCGCGCACGGGGCGGATCCGGCCGTCCCCCGGATAGAACAGCCCGCGGCCGTGGGCGGCGCGGTCGCGCAGGGTCGGGGTGAGGTAGTCGGGGTGGCTGGCGTAGACCCCGCAGATGGCGCGCACCATGCCGTCGACGTACACCGGCGCCTGGGGCGCTACCTCGCGCGCGAGGTAGCGTCGCAGGATCAGGATCACCTCCTGGGCCCGCCCGAGGGCGAAGGCGGGGATCAGCACCTGGCCGCCCTCGCGCAGGGTGCGGGTCACCATCTCCCCGAGGCGCTCCTCCTCGGCCCGGCGGGAGGCGTGCAGCCGGGCGCCGTAGGTGGACTCGCACACCACCAGATCCGGGGCAAAGCGCGGGCGTGGCATGCCGGGCACGGTGAGCTGGTCGGTCACCGAGACGTCGCCGGTGATCAGCACGTTCCCCTCGGGGGTCTCCAGGCCCACCGCGGCGGCGCCGAGCACGTGGCCGGCCGGAAAGAAGGTGGCGTGCAGGGCGCCGTCGCAAAGCGGCACCCGCTCGAGCGGCCGCGCCGGCTCGGTGTGGGCCAGCAGGGACTCCACCGCGGCCTGGGGATACAGCGGCACCTCCCCCTCCTGCTCGGACTGCTGCTCCATGATCTTCAGGGCGTCGAGCAGCAGGATCCGCAGCAGGGCCACGGTGGGCTCGGTGGCGTACACCGGCGCGCCCCGAAAGGCGCCGTGCACCAGGGGCAGCGCGCCGGCGTGGTCCAGGTGGGCGTGGGTCACCAGGATGGCGTCCAGCCCGCCCCGCTCGGTAGCGCAGGCCAGATCCGGCAGCCGGTCCTGCTGGGCGGCCGCGCCGCCCATGCGCACGCCGGCGTCCACCAGCACGCGGTGGCCGGCGGCCTCCACCAGCACGCAGCTCGCGCCGACCTCGTCGGCGCCTCCCAGGAAGTGGGCTCTCATTGGAGACGGTCCCTCATCGATCAATCACCGTTCTATCTCGTCCACTCGACCCGATCCCGACCTCGTGGGTCTGGCGGGCTCGGGTTTCGGGCGCACGCATTCGAAAACCTCGTGGTGACCCGGTAGACCCGTCAGCGCGGCACCGCAGGGACGCCGGCGGGGAGCTGGGCGATGAAGCTGGCGCCGGGGGGCAGCACGTCCACCGCGGCCGGGGACTCGAGCAGCTTCTCGGTCTCCATCACCTCCAGCACGGTGTCGAGGACCTCGGGGTCCTGCCCGGCGATCTCGTTGAGGGTGCCGCCCACCACCGACGGGCGGGTGGCGCTGGCCTCGGCCATCTTCTGGGAGACCTTGTTGGCGGTCTGGCTGCGGATGAGCCCGACGCGGTTCTCGCCGTCCTGCTTCATGGCGCTGGTCACCTGGACCAGACGCTTGACCACCTTCTCGGTGATGTTGTCCACCATCTGCTGATCGGTGAAGGCCACCTTGCGGATATAGACCGAGCCCAGGCGATAGCCCCACTTCTCGGACAGCGGCGACACGGCGCTGCGCACGGTGCGGCTGAGGCTGTGGCGATCCTCCAGCATCTTCTCCATCTCCAGGTTGCTCAGGGTGGAGATGGTGGAGCTGGCCACGTTGGCCTGCAGCGAGCCCTCGGGGTTGGTGTTGATGAACAGGTAGGCCACCGGGTCCATCACCTGCATCTCGTACCAGATGCCCACGCCCATGGGCGTGCCCTCCTCGGAGTTGACCATCTGGGAGCGCAGGTAGTGCTGGCGCAGGGCCGCGTTGACCGAGTAGCGCTTGCCGAAAAAGGGCAAGAGCAGGGCCCGCACGCCGAAGCGGGACACGGGCAGGTGCAGCCCCGGCTCCTGCAGGGTGCCCAGCACCTTGCCAAACAGGGTGTAGACCTGGGCCTCGCGCTCGTGGACCACGGTGTAGAGGCCGAACAGGCGGGCCAGGCCGAGCAGGATGGGGATGGCGAACAGGCCAACGAGGCCGGCCACCAGGGCGGGGATCCAGGGGCCGTATCCGGTGAGGTCCATCTCACACCTCCTGCGTGGGGGCGGCCGAGGCCGCGCCGGTGGTTGGGGGATTGAGCGTGGCTCCGGAGGGCGCCCCGGGCGTAGCGCCCGTGGCTCCGGAGGGCGCCCCGAGCGTAGCGCCCGTGGCTCCGGAGGGCGCCCCGAGCGTAGCGCCCGTGGCTCCACCAGTCGGTGCGCCCAGGGGGGCCCTGTCGGGACCGCCCGCGAAACCGCCCGCGGGATTGCCCGCGGGTCCGCCCGCGGGACCCCGGGTGGCTCCGCCGGACACCGCGCCGGTGTGCACGATGCTGCGCGCCCGCTGAAGCAGCGGCAGGCGCATGTTCCGCAAGTAGGTCTGCAGGGCCGCGGTGCCGCCCTGGCCCTTGATCTTGACCAAGGTGGTGGCCAGCTCGCGCAGCGGCGCCACCTCGGCCTCGGCGTTGTTGGTGGCGATCTCCACGGCCCGGCGGCTCATGGTGATCTGCTGCTCCGAGTCCGCCCGCGCCGTGGAGATGTCGGCCGCCACCTGGTTGCGGGTGGAGTTGATGGCCGACAGCGCCCGGTCCACCTGCGGCGGGGGATCGATCTCGGTGATGAGCGCCGCGTCCAGCTCGATGCCGTAACGCCCGCCGGTGCCGCGGCACTGCTGCTCCATGTACTCGTTGAGCAGGGGCAGGTTCTTGCGCAGGTCGTTGATGGAGACCCCCTCGGACAGCTCCACGGCGCTGCCGCCCTGCTCGTCGGACAGCTCGGTGTCGGCGATGAGCCCGCTGCCCTTGGGGTCCACGAAGTTGGCGATGCGCTCGCGGAGCACCGAGATGAAAAAGCCCATCACGTGCTCCAGCGGGCTGGTGACGCCGAACAGGTAGGCGTACAGGTTGTTTTCCGAGACGCGGTAGCGGATCTGGCCGTTCACACCGGTGGTGAGGTTGTCCTTGGTGACGCACTCCACGGTGGTTTGGGCCTTGGTGGGATCCCACGTGAGGTCCACCGCCTGGGTGGCCACGCTCACCTTGTGGATCTGCTGCCAGGGCCACTTGAAGTACGGCCCGCCGGGGCCCACCACCCGCAGGCGCGGGTACGCGTAGCGCTGCTGGTCTTCTTGCGGCAGGGAATCGTCGGGGCGCTCGTCCCCTGCCCCCTCGAGGCGACGGGCGCGGCCGAAGCTGGTGATCACCGCGCGCTCGTCGGGCCGCACCGTGTAAAACCCACCGGGGATGACGCGGATCAGCACGTAGATCCCCACCCCCAGCAACAATCCGATGACGATCATCATGGTTCCACCTTCCTTCCTCCTGTTCCTTCTCCGGTTCCTTGCCCTCTGTTCGTGCTGGTTCTGCCTCTGTTCGTGCTGGTTCTGCCTCTGTTCGTGCTGGTTCTGCCTCTGTTCGTGCTGGTTCTGCCTCTATCTTCCCGGTTTCGCGCCGAGCCTTCTGTTTCGAAGGCTCTCCACGTGTCACCGCAGGCTCACGATACCGACTCGCCCTTCCCTTGACCACCCCGGTGCCCGCGGGGGGGAAAAACAGATGCCACCAGCAGCCCTGCACGCTTCACAGGAAAGTCCGGGGAGGCTATTGTGCAGGTCCAGGAGGCCCACCCGGATGGCTGCGCCGCCGCGCCCCCCGGACATCGCCACCTCCGTGAAACGAGCACCGCGCCCGCGGGGGCGCGCCGCCGCGCCGCCCCCCGCGCCGCCGCGCCGCCCCCC
>CAYFWA010000551.1:1624-5106 GCA_964346625.1 uncultured Myxococcales bacterium | reverse complement strand
TACTGACGCGCCCCCCCCCGAGACCTACGCTCTGCCCCTGCTCGCCGCTCTTCGAACCGGGGGCCGGCGCGACGGGGGCCGGCTCGACGGGGGCCGGTTCGGCGGAGGCTGGCTCGGCGACCGCCGGCTCGGTGACCGCCGGCTCCACCGGGGTCGGCTCGGCAGCCGCGGCCTCGGTCTCCGCCGTTTTGGCCGCGGCTTCGCCTGCGGCGGGTGCTTCCGCCGGGAGCGACTCTGGCGCGGCGCCGGTCTCCAGCTTCTCCTGCCGGGCGGCTGGAGCGCTTCGCGCGTCCGTCGGGGCCATGACCTCCGGTGCTTCGGGGGCGGGAGCCTCGGCTGAGTCCGCCGGGGCCGCGGGGGCCGGCGCGGCCTCCGCGGTCGCCTCGGTGGTCGGGGCTGGGGCCGCCTCCACCGGCACCTCCTGTTCGGGAGGTGGAGCCGGTCTTCGGCGTGATGATTTCGAACGTCGACGGATCACCGTCGACTTCACGCGTCGCTCTTCCAGGCTCTCCTGCCGTTCCTTTTCCAAGGAGCGCCGGATCCGAGCGGCCGCCTCCACGTCCACCGAGCTCATGTGGTTTTTCACCTCGATGCCCAGCGCACGCACCTTCGCCACGAGATTCTTGTTCGGGATACCGACGTCCCTGGCGATTTCGTAAACCCTCACCTTAGCCATGAGCGTTCGCAGGGCCTCCTTTCCGTCCTAGGCTATCGGCCCGGTGGGCCACTTTACTGAACCGTCGGGCGCCGTCAACCGTGAGTCGATCCTCACCTCGGCCGTCCCCCTGGCGTGACGGTCGTTCGTCCAGCGCGGCCAGCAGGTGCTGGGTCCGGGCGCAAAGGGCCGACCTGGCCCCCTGCGGGCCGAGCTGCGCCAACCGGGTGCTCAACATCTCCCGAGCTTGCGCGCGGACCTGCTCCGCGGTGGGCAGCTCCATGCTCTTCGGCAAGCGCAGCGCGCGGCGGACGGCCTGCCTGCGAAGCGCCCGATCCAGGCAGGACCCGCTTGGGCACACGTAGGCACCCCGTCCCCGGCGGGGCCAGGCCTCCCCTTGCAGCCGGCCGGGCGGCTCCGCCGACAGCCGGAGCAGCGCTGGCTGGGGGGCGCGCTGCCGGCAGGCAACGCACATGCGAATGGGGGCTTGGGTGCTCACGATCCGTCGATCCTCGGTATCTGCTTCGATCCTGTACGATCCTGTACGATCCTGTACGATCCTGTACGATCCTGTACGATCCTGTACGATTCGATCTCGTCCTCGCCGACTAGCGCTCGGACGGCATGGTGTCGGGCGGCTCGCCGCCCGGCTGGTACTCGGAGATCACGTCCTCGCCCATCTCCGGCTCAGCGGCGCCTTCTTCCTCGCCCCGGGCCTCGGCTAGGGCTGCGGCTTCGGCCTCGATGGCCCGGGCCGACTCCTGCATGTCCACGATCTCGTCCATCATCAGCCCGGTGGCTTCGGCCAGCCGGGAGGCATCGGGCTCCGAGAGGATGTCCTCGACGCTGTGATACCCGGCCTCGCTCAGCCGCGCGATGACGTCGTCGTTCACGTGTGCGAGCTGCAGGAGCTGGGCCTCGTCGGTGGGGGCGCCGATCTCGGCCCGCAGCTTCTCGCGTTCCAGGGCGAGCAGCGCGTTCATCTGGATGGTGCGTGCGGCCTCGAGCCCGCCCAGGCCCGGGATGGCGGCGAGCTCCTCGGGGTTGGCGTTGGCCACCTCCTCGGCCCCACGCCAGCCCAGCCGGAACATGGTCTCGGCCAGGTCGTCGTCCACGCCGTCGATGCTCGCGATCTCGCGGCGGACCTGCTCCTCCAGCTCCCTGACCTTGGTCTCGGAGTGGATGTCGATCCGCCAACCGCTGAGCTGGGAGGCGAGCCGGACGTTCTGGCCCTTTTTCCCGATGGCCAGCGACAGCTTGTCGTCCGGGACGATGAGCTCCATGGTGTGGGTCTCGGCGTCGATGAGCACGCGCGAGACCTCGGCCGGGGCGATGGCGTTGCACACGAAGCGCGCCGGGTCCTCGTCGTAGGGGACGATGTCGATCTTCTCACCGCGCAACTCCTGGACCACCGCCTGCACACGGGAGCCCCGCATGCCCACGCAGGCCCCCACCGGATCCACGTCCCGGTCCGAGGAGCTCACCGCGATCTTGGAGCGCGAGCCCGGCTCCCGCGCGCTAGACTCGATGCGCACGATTTTTTCGTAGATCTCCGGAACCTCCATCTCGAACAGCTTCTCGAGCAGGCGCTTGTTGGTGCGCGACAGCACGATCTGCGGGCCGCGAGACGAGCGCTCGATGTCCTGCACGTAGGCCACGATGCGATCCCCGGCGCGATAGGACTCACGCGGGACCTGCTCGGAGACCGGCAGGATCGCCTCGGCACGGCCCAGGTCGATGATGATGTTGCCGCGCTCGAAGCGCCGCACCACGCCGGTGATCAGCTCGCCCTTGCGATCCTTGTACTCGTTGTAGACCTGCTCGCGCTCGGCCTCGCGGACGCGCTGGATGATGACCTGTTTGGCCGTCTGGGCGGCGATGCGCCCGAATCCGTGACGCTGAGTGCGCATCTCCAGCAGATCGCCGTACAGCTCGTCTTGCTCCTGGGCCTTCTTCTTGTCCTCGGGGCTGTAGAAGATCTGGAACAGCAGCTCGTCGCCGTCCTGGGCTTCCTCGTCGATGAGCGCGGCCTCCTCCACCGTGATCTCGCGGCCACGCATGGGCTCCCGGTCCACCACCTCAACGGCCAGGTACAGATCCACCGTCCCGGTGTCGTCGTTGTAGCGCGCCTCCATCTCCAGGTGTTGCCCGAAGGTCCTCTTGGCGGCGGTCAGGATCGCCTGCTCCAGCGTCTGGATGAGCACCGCCTTGTCGATGCCCTTGTCCTTCCCGACCTGCTCGATGACCATGTTCAAGTTCGGCTGCATTACAATTCCCCTTGATACACGAGGTTGGCTCGGGAGATGTCTTCGAGGGGAAAGCGGAGCTGCTCACCGTCCACCTCCAGGCAGACTTGCCGCTGCTGCACCTCGCGGATGGTGCCCTTGAGCCGCTTGCGGCCCGACGGCAGCGGGTTGCGCAGGCGCACCTTCGCCACCTCACCGACAAAACGCTGGAAGTCCTTTTCCCGAGCCAGGGGACGGTCGAGGCCGGGCGTAGAGACCTCCAGGTCGTAGGCGCCGCTGCCGACGTCCTCCACGTCGAGCACGGGCGCGAGTCGGCGGCTGACGAGCGCGCAGTCCTCCACGGTGACGCCGGAGGCCGCGGCCTCCGGTTGATCCACGTAGAGCCGCAGGATGCGGCGCCCCCGATCGGTGGTCCAGCGGGCCACGATCAGGTCGAACCCTTCGGACTCCACCACCTCCCGGCAGATCTCCTCCACGGTCCGTTCGTTGGTTTCTGCGCGACTCAAACCATTGACCTCTCGGGCTCGATCTTCGATCCTCGATTCCTCTCGATCCTCGATTCCTCTCGATCCTCGATCCTC
>CAYFWA010000551.1:0-1524 GCA_964346625.1 uncultured Myxococcales bacterium | reverse complement strand
CTCGATCCTCAGATCCTCGATTCCTCTCGATTCTCGATCCTCGATTCTTTTGGATCCTCGTTACCGTTCAATGACGATGCCGTCGCTCGGTAGGGTCCCTTCTCAATAAAAGGGTCCCTTCTCAAAAAAAAGGTGGGAACCCTTTCGGGAACCCACCTTCCGTGCAGTGGTTGCCCTGAATGTGCTCTACTACATGCCAAAGGTTGCGGTAGGATGCAAGTGATTTTGCACACCCTCGCCCACAGGGCCGCCCGCCGCGGCACCCCCGCATCGAGCCGACCGCCCCGGTTCCGGGGGTGGGGGGCAAGGCTCGCCCTGTGGGCGGCGCTTGTCCTGCCCGGGCCCGGGTGCACCGACCCGCCTGCGGGAGACCCAGCCAACGAGCTGATATTATTGGTTTCTCCCCAGGAGGCCGCTCAGCTCCGCGGCTCGGTTCGCCAGGCCCTGGCGCGCAATCGAACCCGGCGCTGCCCGCGGCCGGTGCTGTGGGGACCGCCGGTGCGCGGCCGGCCCGATCCGCTGCTCATCGACGTGGCCGAAGGCCGTGGATCCCTGAAGGCGTGCGTGGCGTACGTCAAACAGAGCCCCAAGGCGCTCGAGCAGATCCTCGCGGAGGGGGGCGCGAGGGATCGGCCGGGACGGTCGGCCCGCGGGGCCGCCCGGACGGCGCCCTTTTCGGATTCAGCGGCGGATTCAGCGGCGGATTCAGCGGTCCAACGGGCCGCAGGGGGCTCATCGCGGTTTTTGGCGGGATTGGCCAAGCGCTGCGGCTCGCTGCCAGAGCGCATCGCCAAGGCCGTGCGGTTCGCTTCGGTGTGCAGCCCCTATCTGCCCGGTCGGCGGGCGCTGCCGGACTTCTCCACCTTGATGAGCCTCTATCGCGCGGCCGCCGCCCTCGCGTGGCACCGGGCGCAACGTGAGCCCGCTGCGGCGGTTCGGCAGCTTTTGCGTCTGCTGCGCTTCGCCCAGGACCTCGAGCGGGGCCCGACGCCGTGGATCTGGCCATACGTGCTGCGCAGCGGCTGGCGCTCGGTGGTGGCCCTGCTCGGTCGAGCCCTGGCCGCCGAACGTCTGCCCGAGGGGCTCCCCCGTACCGTGGATCGCGCCCTGCGCACGCTCCTGCGCTCCGAGCCTCCCCTGTCGATCCACCTGCGCGGGGAGCGGTTGCTGGTGGAGCGCCGCACCTTCTATCGTCCCCTTACGAAGCGGGCGGGCGCGCGGTCCCAGGCTCCGCTGCGCGGGGGCGTGCAAGGCCACCTGCTGGCGTGGCTGGCCTATCGCCGCCAGGCCCAGCGCCTGGAGCGCGGCTGTCCGCCGCAGGGGTCTGCCTGGCGCTGCCATCGCCGCCTCGTGGAGCTGGAGGCGGCCGCCGCGGCCTCCCAGGCCGAGCTGAGCGTGCGCTGGGCCGCCTTCGAGCGGTGGCTGGCCCGTCAGCGCTGGGGGCGCGCTGGAGGGAGCGGGCGCTTCCCTCGGCGGCGGGCCCAGCAGGCCGCGCTGCGGCTGCTGCGCGGAACGGCGGGGGGG
>CAYFWA010000550.1:0-5109 GCA_964346625.1 uncultured Myxococcales bacterium | reverse complement strand
GCCTTGGGAATCGACCTCGATGGGGACGGGATGTGCGAGGACCGCGCCTCGCCGCAGACCGACATCGGGTCGGGCTTCGACATGCAGACGTGCGTCGACACGTGCTGGGTGAACCGCGACCTGTATCAGTGGCGCGACCCGAACGACCCGACGCGGGGTACGCCGTACGTGAATACCGGAGACTGCGTGACCGGTTGCTGGAAGGGCGCCTGGATTGACAACTGTGCCCCCCCGCGCATCGGGACCGACCCCTGGTGCGACACGCTGGTGAGCTCCTGCCTCCCCGGAGACCTCTCGGCAGACGACTACGCCGAGTGCTCCCCGGACGCCATCACCTACTGTGCGCTGCAGTATGCCAACCCTGGAAGCTGGGACTCCCAGGGAGGAGCGCCCGCCTGGTTCCAGCCGGACGGGGACGGAGATGGCCTGGGCGACAAATGCGATCACGGCGCCTTCGGCATGGAGCTGATACCGAGCCAGCGGTTCCAGGGCACCAACTCGGGGCCCACGGCTCGTTTCGGCTGCAATTGGATCGGCGGGCACTACGACTTGCGGATGCGCGCCTACGGCGGCCAGGCAATCTGGCCGGATGAAGCCCAGCCGCCGGTCTACCAGAGCCGCACAAGGACCGCCTTCGAGGTGGGCGCCTGCGCCTGCAACCAGGATCCGAGCACCTCGGAGCTCACGGGCGACCTCGACTGGTTGCCCGAGTGTTGGGACAATACTTGCCCGGACAATCGGACTCCACACTCCGTGCGCGGCGAAGAGGACAACTTCGGCCAAAAGTACTGGAATCCCATCTCCGATCCGGGCTACGCAGCCTCGCACGAAAACGGCTGCGTGGGCGTGAGCTGCCTCGGTGACGAAGAGCATATCCAGCAGAGCAACGACGGCAACCTGATCTACGGCCGCGAGCAGAGCTTCACCCGGGACGAGTCAGTGAACCTGCTCGAGGTCCGCTTCGACTGGCGGAACGCCAGGCAGGCCTGGTGGCCCGCTGGCACCGACTACGAGGACGCCCCGGATGCGACCTACCGCGCCTCGTCTTCCACTCCGAGCCTGCTGACCCGGGTCCGATCCACCTGGCCGGACTACCAGCCTTCTCTGACCGCTCCCATCCTGTACGACTACGATCCCCACCGCGGGGTGTCCTACAGCGACGTCACGCGCGTGGACGAGCGGCAGGGCGCCTGCTACGGCGAGGTGTACCTGGGCCCACCGTTCGTCCTGGCGATCATCCCCGGCTGGGTGGACCCGCTCGGCGCCGACGGAGGCCACGCCTGGGCAGGAGGCTTGGCCGCTCAGCCCGGCCCGGACGGGGCGCGGCTGGCCGCCACTGCAAACGTCCTGGGCTGGAACGAGGCGGGCGACACGCTGCTACTCTACCGCCACGGGGGGGACGGGTTTCAGCTCAAGACGGTCCAGCGCTTCGCCGGTGCTTCGGTGGATCCAGCGGCAACCGTATCGGCGGCCGTAGGGGCCACGGACGGAGCCGTCTGGGGCCTGCCGGCCGGGGAGCGGCACCAGGCGGTGCTGGTCTACCAGCAGCCCCACGAAGCCCTCTCCCCCGACCCGACCCACGGCGGCGGAGACGTCGTGGCTGCGCGGCTCCTGCTGGGCCGGTTGTCCGAGGGAGAGGTCGTTCACCTCGAGGACGTCGAGACCTATTCGGGCCAGGCCACGCCGTCTTTGCACGAGGGCCGGGTGCTGCTCAAGCCTCGCGGCGATGCGGCCCTCGTGCTCGGCCGCGCAGGCTCGGCCTCGGGCGCGTGGCGTCTGGCCCGCCTTTCTCTCACCTCGGGGACGTGGACCGCGCCTCGGCGGGTGGCCCTGCCGGCCACCGAGCAGGTCCTATCGGCCAATCTGGACCCGGTGAGCCAGCGCGTGCTCGTGCTCTCCCTGGCATCAACGGAAGGAGAAAGCAGCGGGGCGGGCACGTCCGGAGACGACGTCCCTCCCTCTCGAGTCCTGCGCGCCCGCTGGCTGGACCCGGTCACCCTGGCCGTGACCGAGGCGGCGCCGCCCTCTCCCCCTGATCTGGCGAGATCGAGTGGTGCCGTGGTCCACGATCCGGTCCTCGACCAGGTCTGGATCGCGGGCGGAGAGCGAGACGGCGCTATCCTCGACGACGTGTGGCGCCTCGACCTCGGGCGCCGGACCTGGAACCCCGTGGCTATCCTGCCGGCCCCGGCCTTGCGCCCCCTGGTCTCCTGGGACGCGGCGCGGCAGATGCTATGGGTGGCCGAGCACCAGGCGGACGCGGCCGGGCTGGATGTCTACGCCTTTAGCGAGGCCGCCTCGAGCTGGACCGAGACCTATACCGCGCTCGGCGCTCGGCCCCCGGACTGGCCCGTGGACGACGCCTACGTGGCTGGTCGGACCTATGCCTACCCGTACCCGGTGGCCGAGACGACGGACCTTCCGGGCGAGGTGATCCTGGCGCGGCTCCAGTCCAGTGTAAACTGGCTCTCCGTGGAGATCCGCGCCGCGGGCGGGCGGGGGGTCTCCACAGGCGAGGTCGACGAGGCGACTGGTGATCGTCTGGCCGCGGCGCTGTGTCCCCCCGGCGAGAGCTGCGAGGTGATGCTCAGGGCCCGGGGCGCCAGCATGGAGCCCTCGGTGCCGTTCACCCTGGACGCCGAATCCGCAACCCTGACCATGGACTCCGTGGTTCACGGCTTCGGCTTTGCCCGGAGCCTGTCCGGGCGGGGCGATCGGCTCTACCTGGCGGGACCGGCGGGCATCCGGATCCTTCGCGCCTCCACCCTGGACGAGCTCGGCTGGATCGTAAGGCCCGGGCTGTTCGGCACGCGGGTCGGTGCGCCCTGCCGCGGCTACCTCTGCGTGGCGCGCCCGGGCCCGCTGGGCTTCAAGGTGGTGGACGTGAGCCGCCCCGAGCACGCCTCGGTGGTGGGCCGCGCGTCCCTCGGCCGGCGAGCTCCCAGGGACCTCGCGGTCTCCGGCACGCGCGCCTTCGTGGCGCTGGGCCGTGGCGGCGTCCGAATCGTTGACCTGCAGCACCCACGGCATCCCGTGCTCTCCGCCACGCTCGCACCGGGAGGAAAGGTGATCTCGGTGGCCGCCACCGATCGGCTCCTGGCCACGGGCCGACAGGACGGCTCGGTTGCGCTCTATGAGCTGTCCTCGGGCTCGCCGGTCCTGGTCGGCACCTTGCAGGCCGGGTTCCGTCTATCCAGGGTCCGATTCGTGGCGAACCAGCTATGGGTCCTCGAGAACAACGCCCGATCCGCCGAGGCCTGGCGAATCACCGACCCTGCCGCGCCGGTTCGCGTTGGCGCCTTCGCCGACCACGCGGCAGCGCTCACCACGGGCTTGTGGCACGGGCGTCGGCTGTTCGCCCTGCGCGGTCATCTGCTCTGGGTCTGGCGAGCCGAATGAGCAGCGGCGCCATGCGAGACTCTTGTTCAACAACGCGCTGGTTTTTCTGCCCAGACAAGAGGCAGCCGGGGTGCTATTGCAGATTCCCGTACATTGTGGTGTTAGCCGGCGTAACCCTCGCCGGCCTCACCGGGTGCATGGGCTGCGAGGAGGACGGGCCCGGCCCGGACACCGACGCGGCCGTGGACACCGACGCGGCCGTGGACGCTGACGCTGACGTCGTGCTGGCGGACGCCGACGCGAGCCTGGAGCCGGACGCCTACGTGCGCCCCGACGCGCGGGTCTTCGATTTCTGCGACGCAACTGTGATCAAGATGCCTTTCGAAGGCTCCGAAGGCTCCCTTATCGGACAGGATCTAGAGCAGTCCCGAGTCTTCTACAGCTTCAGGCCATTCGGCGAGTTCGGTCACATCCGTCGTTTCAATCTCGATCGCTGTGAAGAGCTCGATCTTACCCCGCTCGATCGAACATCGTACTTCGACTTGGGTGGAGACACACTACTGTTCGATTCCTACCTCAATTACGACAATCAGTGCTCGAATATAAAGGCGATCGATCTCATTGACGACACGGTAAGCGATCTAATTGCATCGACGGACTGTGAGTCACACGTACATACCAACGGCCGATACCTGTCGTACGTCTTCGAGTCGGCCGATCAGACCACGGCTGAGGTCCGTATCCGTGATCTGCAGCTCGGATTGGAGGAGCCGCTTGTACCCTCCACGGGCATGAAGTCGCCAAACTTCAGCGACCGGTACCTGGTGTGGACCGCCGTGGATCCCGTGCCTGGCTCGGTGGGATCGGACGTGTTCGTGCGGGACCTGGCCTCGGGCGACACCACGCGGATCGCGGCGAGCCTGGACAAGTGGCAGGACTGGGTCTTCGTGTGGGAGGACTGGGTGACCTGGTCGGGCGCCGAGGGCGATCTGATCCCACCCTATCACCTGGTGCTCTATGACCTGGTGACCGGCGACGCCACCCGCCTGCTGGAGGGGGACTACTCGGTACGCATGGCGCCCATCCGCGACGGGCTCGTGGCCTTCAACACCAGCCGTTTCTCCGGTGTTGCCGGACGCTCGCCCACGGACATCGAGCTTTATGACCTCGTGACCCGCGTCCGACGGCGCCTGACCGTCGCGTCTGGCACCCTCTGGGCGGCGCGGGTCGACCCTCCATATCTCTTAATCGTGGAGGACCTGGGAGCCGCGCTTCGTTATAATCTCTACGTGGTAAACCTCGAGCGACTGGGCGTGCTCGATACGGCCGGCCGACTGATCCCCGGCGGCGGGGTCCTCGCCTCGCCCTGACGCTCTCCTCGCCTCTGGGGTGGTGCGTCGCGGCCGGGACCGGCCGGGTTGTGCAGCGAGCTTTCTCGCGGCGAAACCCCGCGTTACTTCCACGCTCTCAGCGGGTCGCGGCGGTCCGATCCGAGCAACGAGCTGGAATGGGGAGTCCGAGGCCGAGGTGCGCCGAATCTGTGCGCCTTTGATGAATATTGTGCCCGGGCGACTTCGTTTGGCCCTCGCGCGGCGCCCGGGGCAGGCGCCGAGGGGGGGCGGGGGCCGGCCGGACGCCCGGCGGCGGCCACAGCGCAAATGGCTCACCCACCTCCCTCCTTGTCCTTGTCCTTGTCCTTGTCCTTGTCCTTGTCCTTGTCCTTGCAGCGAAATACCCTCTCGCGGCCTGGCGGTTCTACCCCGGGTGCGC
>CAYFWA010000549.1:0-5124 GCA_964346625.1 uncultured Myxococcales bacterium | reverse complement strand
TTGTGAGAGGAACGGCGGGGTAGATTCGTTGCGTACCCTTGCGGCGCCCGCCGCCTTGCGGCGGCGGTTGTGAGAGGAACGGCGGGGTAGATTCGTTGCGTACCCTTGCGGCGCCCGCCGCCGCAAGGCGGCGGGCGCCGCAAGGGTAGGGGGCTGCGGAAGTTCATAAACCCAGTGCACGTCGGAGGCTGTGGCGGATGCGGATTTTGTAGCGGAGCTCCAGGCGGCCCTGGTAGCGATCCTCGTCGATCACCGTGTCCTCGCCCGGGATCAGGCGGCGCGCCCGCGCGTTGACGTTGAGCTGGTCGAGCACCCGCACCTCGACGCGCCCCTCCTGTCGCTGGCGGCCCAGCAACCCGAACTCGGCCTCGCCAGCCAGGCGCACGTTGCGCCCGAGGTTCTTGTTTACCCGCACGCGGAAGGACTCGGTTCCCATCTCCAGGCGAACGAGATCCAGCTTGGTGAAGGCCTGCAGCGGTTTGGCCACGAGCTGGGACAGAAAGTCTCCGGTGACCTGCTTGAGCGACGAGTCGTAGGCGTCCAGCGGGTTGCTGCTCCGTCCCCCGTTGCCCGATCCCGCGTTGCGTCCCTTGAGCTGTTGGCGGAGCTCCCTCACGGTGCGGCCCGAGGCCAGCAGCATCACGATCTGGGACTGGTTCAAGCCCGTGTTCGAGGAGAGCTTGATGCCGATGCGCGAGACCGGTCCCTCCAGCGTCAAGCGGATATCGTGCTCGGTCTCCGAGTGATCCGTGTAGGTGGTCTCGCCGATGATTCGCACATAGGTCTCGCCGAAGCCGAAGGGGTGGTCGAAGTCGATCTCCCCGGACTGGACGCGGTACTCGCCGCGCAGAAAGGGGATCCGGAAGGTGCCGGACTCGGCCTGGATCCGCCCCCCGATCCTTGGCGCCCGCGGCGTCCCCCCCAGCGAGATGTTCCCCTCCAGGCGGATGTCGGCGAGGTTGTTCTTGATGATCAGCGGTCCCCGGGTGGCGATCACCACGTTCAGCCGCGCGTCCCTGAGCAGGGGATGGGTCTCCCAGAAGGCGGGGCGCTGCTCGGCGGTGCGGCGGCGCAGAAACGCCCGGCTGACCACATCGAAGGACTCGGTGAAGCGGCCATCGGCGACATCCACCGAGCCCTGTAGGGAGGCCTCGCCTCCCACCAGCCGGTAGCGGAGCTGCGCGTTGAGCTCGAGCTCGTAGGAGCGTGACTTGCGTACGGGGATGCCCTGGCCCCCGATGGACAGATCCATGTCCCAAGGCCACGTGGGGCGCATGCGGATTCGACCGTCCACCACGTAGGTGCCGTCGTCCACCGACCCGCGGATCTCTCGCAGTCGGATGCGTCGGTTGGCGATCCGGATCTCGCCCCCTTGCAGGGCGAACTCGCGCCCCGAGCCTCGCAGGGTAAAGGTAACGGGCTCGAGCCGGATCCGACCACCCACGTCGGGGTGGTCCAGGGGGCCGTTGATCCGAAGAGAGGCTCGGGCGCGGCCGGTGACGTGGTTGAACGTCCGGGGGATGGCGAGCCGCAGGACCTGCGCCGAGAGCTTGCCTCGCAGCGACAGCGCCAGGTGTTGGGGACGGAACGCGTTGAGGGCGACCTTTCCGGCCAGGGTGAACTCATCGGTGTGGATCGCCACCCGGGCGTGTTCGAGGTGAAGCTCCCGATCCGAAAGACGCACCCGGGCCGTGGGGATGCGCACCGGGACCCGCCGCCCCACCGGTCGCAGCACCACGCCCGCCAGCCAGACGCGGCTCGACCAGCGCGGGCGGCGCAGCGGCCCCTGCAGGGTCCCCTTCAGCCAGATCCGCCCCTCGAGGGTGTCCAGCCAGCGGGAGGCCAGCCAGGCGTAGGGCGCGAGCTGGAGGTTGCCCACCACCGTGAGCTTCGCCTCTTGCGGCGAGAGCCAGCCGGTGATGGTCAACTCCCCGTCCGTTTTCTCCGGGTCCGGGGATGAGCCGCTTCGCGAGCCGCGGACCGGGTTTCTGCCGAAGGCGACGAGGCGGAGCTGGCTCACCTGCAAGCGCGAGCCGCTGTAGACCAGGTGAACGGGGCCGCGGTTTTTCAGGGCGATCCAGCCCGGGGTCTCCCCGGGGAGCGTGTCCTGCTGCTCCAGCCGCGCCTTCAACGAGCTCAGCTTCGCCTCCACGCGCTCGATTCCGTGGCGCAGGTGCACCGTCACCGCCAGGTGACCGGTGGCGTGGACCCGCGCCCGGCCCGGGAGCCGTTGGAGTTGGGGCACAAACTCGTGCACCGCGAGGTCCTCAAAGGCGATCTGGATCTCGAGGCGTGGCTCGGGCTGGAGCTTTAGCCGTCCCGTCACGCGACACCGGTCGAACAGCTCCCCCTGTACGCGCGTGTCTGCCCCGTCGGGTGCCAGGGACACCTGGCCGGTGCCGAGTCGCACCCCACGGAGCTGCACCGCGGCGAGGCGGAGGACGGCGTCGATCAAGGGGCGGGCTTGCTCCCCGCGTACGTGGAAGCGCCCCGAGAGGCGACCCCGCAGGGCCCGGCGGACGCGTGGCGGCAACAGCGCGGCTAGGGGGAGGGCGTCGATCTCTCCCTTCACGGCGAGGTTGCGCCGGCGCCAGTCGTAGCGCCCGGCGGCGCGGAGGGTGCCCCCTTTTGCCCAGTGCACCGCCAGGCCTTCGAAGCGTAGGCCGTCGCGCTCGAGACGAAGCGAGGCCTGCCCTCGCCGGACGTGTTGGCCCGCCAGTCGGGCGTCCCGCACTCTCACCCGGCCTTGGCCCGTGATGGCGCCGGGGCGCCCCTTCAGGCGCATCTTCACCCCGACGCGGCCGTGCACCCCCCGGCCCGGCGCGAGGCGGGCCAGGGAGGCGGCCACCAGGTCGAAGCGCCCGCGGAAGTAGGGGTGGCGCCGCAAGCGCCAGGTGCCGGGGCGGATCACGGAGACCTGTCCGGAGCCGGTCACGGTCCCGCCGGCCAGATCGGCCTTGGCGTTCCGCAGCGAGAGGCTGCCGCCCATGAAGGTGATGCGGCTGCGGAGCCGCTTGGCGCGCAGGTGCCGGTGTCCCACGTGTCGCAGGGTCGCTCGCCCGAACAGCCGGGGACGGCGGAGCGTCCCGCGCAGGCGGCCTTGCAGCGACAGACGTCGCGCCAGCGCCGGGAGGCGGGCCCGGCGCAGGAGCTGGGCGAGTCGGCCCACCTCGAGCTTCACGGCGAGCTTCAGCCGTCGGCTGGCCACCTCCACTTGTCCCCGGGTGGAGAGCTTCAGCCCGCGGCCGCTGAGCTCCAGCCGCTCGAGCTGGATGCGCGCCCCGTCGTATCCGCCTCCACCGCGCAGCCGGAGACGCTTCGGCAGAGCGCCGTCCCGCCCGCTGCGGGTGAGCGTCAGATCCACCGACGGGACGGCGATGGCCCGCTTCTCGAGGGAGCCAGCGAACCCCACGTGTCCAGCGAGCTCGCCGCCGAGCAGCGCCCGGTGTCGACGGGTGGAAAGCAGGGAGGTGATGGACAAGCCTTTGAGGTCGAGCCGACCGTCGAAGGTGCGCCCAGTGAGCTCGAGCTGGCCGCGCAGGGCCAGCGCCCCATTCAAGGCCTGGCACGTGAGGCTCTCGAGCTTCAGCTTGCTGCCGTGCAGACGCGCGCGAGCGCGGATGTCTTCTACCTCCAGGTTTTTCCCCCCGATGGGGTAGCGCCCGGAGAGACCCCAGAGGCGAGCCGCGAACACGGGAGCCCGCAACGGTCCCTCGATGTTCAGGGCAAGGGTCTCGTCGCTTCCCTTCAGGGCGAGGCCGGTGAATTGGGCGAGGGGCGCGGCGAAGTCCGTGACGGTGGCGTGGAGCCGCAGCTCGGGCTCGGTGGACTGGTGAAAGCCGTGGATCTCGGCCGAGAGGCGGAAGCCGGCCGCCCCCACCTTTCCCCCCACCGCGAAGGCGAGGTTCGTGGGTTGATCCGGGGCGGTGCGGACGTAGGGGGCGCGGATGCCCCGCAGGGCGAGGGTCTTGCCGCCCATGCGCAGGAGCCCCACCCCTCCGCTGGGCTTCACGGAGAAGCGGACCTCGGATCTCCGGTCCCGGCTGGCCCCCCGGATGACGAGGTCCCCGCGGGCCTCGAGCTTGTGGAAATACAGCTCGAACAGCCGGTGGTGCATCGAGATGGAGGCGCGGCGGATGTAGAGGTTGTTGAAATCGTAGACCTTGGCACGCTTCGGCTTGGGCTCCGTGGGATCAGTGGGCTCGAAGGCCGAAAGCAGCCCGACCTCGTGGCGGCTGCCGGTGACCCGGTGGGGGCCGTCCGGGCGCTCGTAGTAGTCGATGCGAAAGTGGGCGGTTTCGGCCCGGGCGCGGCTCACGTCGAAGTCGCCGTGACGCAGCAGCGGCCACAGCTTGCCCCAGGCCTCGATCCGGGGAAAGTGGGCCACCAGGCGCCCCTGGGTGTCGTAGATCCGGAAATCCTCGATCACCACCCGGTGGTCCCGGTTCAAAAGCAGGTCGATGGCCGCGGAGGGGGTCCAGCGGACGCTGCCGATGGTCATCCTCCCGCGAGCCTGCCGATTGAAGGACCGGGCCAGCCGCTCCGCCAGGGCCGGCCCGTTGTGCCACGTCCAGAGGTAATAGAAACCAGCGCCCGCCAGCAACGACAGGATCACCAGCGCGGCCCCCAGCCGCCGCAGCCACTTGCGGGCTCTCGATCGCCCGGGAGCCGGAGTATCCGCGGACGGGTCGGCCTCGCCGGCGTCGCTCTCGCCGGCATCGGCCTCGCCGGCGTCGCTCTCGCCGGCGTCGCTCTCGCCGGCGTCGCTCTCGGCTGTCTCGCGGAGCCGGGAATCGGTGGCGTCGGCTTCGCCGGCGTCGCTCTCGGCTGTCTCGCGGAGCCGGGAATCGGTGGCCTCCGCGTTAGCGGGGAGGCCACCGATTCCCGGCTCCCCTGGCTCTTGCGAGCCAGAGGGCAAAGCCGCGGCGCCCGGCTGGGGGTATGAGTCCGAATACTGCACGATTTCCTCGACCCTTCAGCATATCATCTGGTCGAGGACAGGGCCAAGACGATGCCCGAGGGAGCCATTTGCGCTGTAGCCGAAGCCAGCCCCTCCGCCAGCCCCCCCGCCCCCTGCGGCGGCCCCCGGGCGCCTCGCCAAGGGCCAAACGGCTTCGCCCGGGC
>CAYFWA010000548.1:216-5132 GCA_964346625.1 uncultured Myxococcales bacterium | reverse complement strand
GTCAGCGGCTCCTCCGGCTCATGTCAGCGGCTCCTCCGGCTCATGTCAGCGGCTCATCCGGCTCATGTCAGCGGCTCATCCGGCTCATGTCAGCGGCTCCTGCGGCGGCTCCTGCGGCTCCTGCGGCTCCTGCAGCTCCTGCCCGCGCCTCCTGCGGCTCATGTCAACGCCTCCTCCCCAGGCACGAGCCCAGCACCCGCTCGATGCGGCTGGCGGCCTTTTCCAGCGCGGCGTCGGGGTCGGCGCCGCGGTTGATCACGGCGGCCAGGGCCTGCTTGTAGGGCTCCCAGACCACGCGCATCAGGGGCGTGCTCGGGGTGAGGTGGGCGCTGTCGAGCTGCTTGCGGAAGGCGGCGAGCTCGGGCGAGTGCAGCGAGGACTGGGGGCTGGACACCAGGCGGTCCACCCGGACGTTGGCCGGGAGCTGGCGGGCCACCTTGACGCGGATCCGGGCGGCCCGGTCCGAGGTGAGTGCCTGCATGACGCGGAAGGCGAGCCGCTTGCGCTTGCTGCGCCGGCTCAAGAAGATCCCCTCCACGGTCAAGAGCGGCGCGGCGGGCCGGCCCCCCGCCGTGTCGATGGCGGGCAGCGGAGCCACGCCGTAGCGCAACACCTGGTCCTTGGAGGCCGCCTGGAGGTCGGAGAGAAACCAGGGGCCGGTGATGGCCATGGCGGCGCGCTTGGAGGTAAAAAGCGAGGTCACAAGCTGGCCGCTGGCCTCCGGGGCGGTGATGCCCCCGGGGCCGGCCAGGGAGCGGGCGAACCGCAGGGCCCGCACGGCCTCGGGGGTGTGGATGGGCAGGCGCCCCTGGCCGCAGCTCCCGGGGGGCTTGCGCCCCGCGGCGCAGGGCGAGAGGAAGCGCCCGCCGAAGCCGAAGAGCCAGGGCGCATGAAAGTACGTGTCGGCCGCCTCGTAGACCAGGCCGTAGTAGCCCTTGCCGCGGCTGTGCATGAACCGGCGCCCCCTGGCGATGAGCTCGGAGGTGGTGCGCGGCGGCTGCTGACCCACCAGATCCGCGTGGTAAAAAAGCGCCACGCTCTTGTAGGCCAGCGGCAAGCCGTAGATGCGCCCCTGTCGGGCGAAGGCCTGCAGGGTCTTGGGCAAAAAGCGCGCGGCGCGCTCCGGCCCCACCCAGTAGCCCAGCGGCTCCACCAGATCCTTGGAAACCCAGTCGCCCAGCCGATCGTGGGCGAAGATGAACAGGTCGGGGCCGTGGCCCCGGGGCACGGCGTTGGTGATCTTGTTGGGCAGGTTCTCGAAGGAGATCTGCAGCAGGCGCACCCGCACGGGGGTGTAGCCCGAGCGCTTGCGGGCGCGCTCTTGCTCCTGGGCGTTGAACGCCTTGACCAGCCGCTGCAACGTGCGCTGCTCCGCCCCGCGGTAGCTGTGCCAGATGGTGATCTCGCCCGGCTGGGGCTTGCGCCCGCAGCCGGCGCCGGCGCCCGCTGCGACCCCGGCGACCAGCAGGACCCCGGCCAGGGTCACCGCCAGGGCGGCCGACCGGGGCCGAGGGCTCCGCAGAGCCGGCACACGCGCAGCGGGAGGAGCGGAAGGAGCGGAAGGAGCAGGAGCAGATGTCCGCGGCCGCCGACGCATCAGCGCACTTCCCGCAGGGTCTCGCCGTTTTCGGCGTCGAATAGGTGGACGTGCTCGGGCAGCAGGCGCAGGCCCACGGTGTCCCCCACCCGGGCCGAGCCGTGCCCCTCCTCGCGCACGGCGAGGTCGCCCACGGGCGTGGTCACCGTGACGAAGGACTCGGCGCCCATGGGCTCGTACATCACCACCTCGCCGCGGCAGGTGATCGGCCCCGCGCTCCCGCCCGACTCCGACTCCGCGCTCGCATTGGCATCCGCAGCCGCGTCCGCGGCTGCGGCGTCCTCCCCGGCTCGCAGCTCGATCTCGTTGGGTCGGGCCCCCACCAGCACCCGGGCGTCGAGCGGGACGGCAAACCCGGGCGGTACGGCCAGGGAGAACCCCTCGGCGGCAAGCCGGGTTTCGCTCTCGGCGGTGACCTCCACCACGTTCATCTTGGGGCTGCCGATGAACTCGGCCACGAACCGGTTGGCCGGGCGCTCGTAGAGCTGCAGGGGGGTGCCCTGCTGCATGATGTCGCCGCGGTCGATCACCACGATGCGGTCGGCCAGGGTCATGGCCTCCACCTGGTCGTGGGTCACGTACACCACGGTGGTCTGCTTCTCGCGGTGCAGCCGGGCGATCTCGCGGCGCATCTCCCCCCGCAGCTTGGCGTCCAGGTTCGAAAGCGGCTCGTCAAACAAAAAGACCTCGGGCTGGCGCACGATGGCCCGCCCCATGGCCACCCGCTGCCGCTGGCCCCCCGAGAGCTGCTTGGGCTTGCGATCCAGGAGCTCGGTGAGCCCCAGGGTCTCGGCGGCCTCGCGCACCCGGGCGTCGATCTCGGCCTTGGGGGTCTTGCGCAGCGCCAGCCCGAAGGCGAGGTTCTTGTAGATCGTCATGTGGGGGTAGAGCGCGTAGCTCTGGAACACCATGGCGATATCGCGATCCTTGGGGGGGACGTCGTTGACCCGCCGGTCGCCGATGTACAGATCCCCGCCGGAGATCTCCTCCAGACCAGCGATCATGCGCAAGGTGGTGGACTTGCCGCAGCCCGAGGGCCCCACCAGCACGGTGAACTCCCCGTGGGGGATGGTGAGATCGAGGTGGTCGATCACCACGACGCCATCAAAGGCCTTCTTCACGTCCTGGAATCTGACTTCAGCCACTGCACGCTCCGCGCTCGGTGGGGACCAGCACCACGGCTGATCGGGGCTCGATGTCCAGCGTGAGCCTGCGCTGCGGACCCTCGGCGGTGTAGCCCCGCCCGCTCAACCGATCCACCAGCTCCACCGCGGCGTCGGCGCCCTGCCCCGCGGGCTCGGGCCAGCCCAGCTTTGCGAGCTCCAGGGTCAGGCGACGCGGCGCGGCGCCGCGGTGCAGCACCAGGATGGCCCGGCACCGCCCCCGGCGACGGGCGATCACGAGGGTCGGACCGTCGGACCGAACGCGTTGGCTCCCGCGGCGCAGGGCCGGCACGGCCCGCCGCAGGGCCAGCAGACGCCGGATCCGCCGGGCGCGCCGATGGCGCCGCGCGGCGGGCCACCGCAGGGTCGGGTGGCGCTGCACGGCAGGGGGCTCGGACCAGCCATCGGCGTAGTACACCACCGGAATGTCGGCTGTGAGCAGGTGCCCTGTCAAGGCCAGCTCGGCCAGCCCGAGGCGCACGGCCCGCCGCTGCACGGCGGCCGCGGCGGAGTCGGAGTCGGAGTCCCCCCGGCCGCCAACCTTCGAAACCGCGCGGCAGCGGCGAGCCAGCACGGGATGGCGGTGGCTCGACAGCCTCCGCGCAGAGTCGGCGCGCCCGCTGGCGCGGCCCAGCGGCGCGGCCTGGGCCGTGGAGGTCGTGCTCTCCCGGGCGCCGGCGCGCGCCTCGGCGTCTTTCACCGCGTGCTCCTCGCCACCGGCGCAGCCAAGCCAGCGCATCCAGGCCGGGCCGGTGTCGCGCTCCAGGATCCGCGCGGCGGCCGGCAGCTCGGCCAGCGCCGCCCGCAGGGCCTGCCGGCGCTCGGCCAGCGCCGCCCGCTCGGCCTGCCAACGCTCGGCCTGCCGACGCTCGGTCTGCCGGCGCTCGGTCTGCCCACGCTCGGTCTGCCGGCGCTCGGTCTGCCGACGATCGGCCTGCCGACGCTCGGTCTGCCGACGCTCGGTCTGCCGGCGCTCGGTCTGCCGACGCTCGGTCTGCCGACGCTCGACCTGCCGACGCTCGACCTGCCGGGGTCTAATCTGCGGGCGCTCCCTCGCCCCCCCGGCCGCAGGCGCCTTCGCGCCCCGGCCTCCGGAGGCGTGGTGGATCAACACCAGCGGCAGGAAGTCCTCACACAGCACCGCCGCGTGCCGCGCCCAGGCGCGCTCCCGGCCCGCGGGCACGGGCCCGAGCCGAAGGCCGTCGGCCAGGGTGCGCGACAGCCAGGTGCGCACCACCGCGAAGTAGCGCTCCATCGACATGGAGCCTCGGGGCAGGTCCAGCAGCACCCGGATCCCGCGGCGCCGCGCCCGGGACAGCAGCCGCATCAGGTCCTGGCGCTGGCCAAAGGCCGGCGCCAGCCGCAACGGATCGCGGGGCACCCGGCCGATCCAGCGCGGGAGCCCCTCCGGATCCCGGCCCGTGCGCACGTGCTCCCAGATGGGCGACAAAAGCACCGCGTTGACGCCCAGCCGCTTCAGGTAGCCCAGCCGCGTGCCCAGCCCCCGGAGGTCTCCGCCGTGGGGCGCACCGGGCACCCCGGGCCGCGCCCGCACGTTGTTGCCCGGCTCCCCGTCGGCGAACCGATCCAGCAGCACCGAGTACAGCACCAGCTCCGCGGGCTCGGGCGGGGGCGACAGGGCGGTGCGGCGCGCCACGCCGCGTCCCCCCACCTGCACCGCCAGGCGATGGAACCCCTCGCGGACCGCGCTGACCCAGCAGCGCTGCCCCCGGGAGGTGCGCTGGCAGCGCGCCTGGCGCACCGCCCCGTCCACCATCACCTCCAGGCCCTGCCCCTGGTCATCCGCGAGCACCGTCCAGCTCGCCGGCCCCAGCCGGCTCTCCAGGATGCGCACCCGCCCCCACCCCTGGGGCGGCCGACAGGCCAGGACCCCGGCGCCGAGCAGCAACGCAACCACCGCGATTCGCAGACCGATCGACAGGCGCACCATGAACAGAACCAGAATAGCTGCAACAGGGATCCAGCACGGGTCCAGCACGGATCCAACACGGATCCGGTACGGATCCAGCACGGATCCAGCACGGGTCCAGCACGGGTCCAGCACGGATCCGGCACGGATCCGGCACGGATCCAGCACGGGTCCGGCACGGATCCAGCACGGGTCCGGCACGGATCCAGCACGGGTCCGGCACGGA
>CAYFWA010000548.1:0-116 GCA_964346625.1 uncultured Myxococcales bacterium | reverse complement strand
TCCAGCAGAGCTGCCCCATCTTCGGGCCCCAACCCGGGGCTGTCAATGCGCCGCGGGCGCCACTGGCTTCTATCCATTGCGCATGGGTCCGAGGCGCTGTCGCGGCGCTTGCATGT
>CAYFWA010000547.1:0-5135 GCA_964346625.1 uncultured Myxococcales bacterium | reverse complement strand
AAATTAATTTGCCATCTGGCACGCGATCCATCGCGGCTGGCTGCGTTGCTCCTCCTTTACGTACGCCCGGTACGCGCCGTCGTCGCGCCTTGCCAGCCGCGCGCCTCGCACGCCAACTTGATAAACTAATTTTGATCAGGACCCTGAGCGGGCGGGCCCAGAGCGGGCGGGGGTTCAAGGTCGGTTGTAACACCCGCACGAGCACGCCTCCGGGTCGGGGCCGGTCGGGGCCGGTCGGGGCCGGTCGGGGCCGGTCGGGCCCGGGGGAGGCCTCCGGAGGCACCGGGTTCCCGGAGCCGACATTGACAAGGGCCGATGGCCTGTCCATCATCTCGCGCTGAAACCCCCGACGGGTGGCGGTCCTGGCGTGGCGGCGCGAGCACACAGGGTTTGACTCTACTCCGCCTCGGTTCATCATCGCGCCTGGGCACTGCGACGCCTCTCAAAGCGCGCAAAAAGGGAACAAGGGAGTATCGACATGACCAAGATCATCGATGTGGTAGCCAGGGAGATCCTGGATTCGCGTGGCAACCCCACCGTGGAGGTGGAGGTGGGGCTCGAGTGCGGCGCCGTGGGGCGGGCCGCGGTGCCTTCCGGGGCCTCCACCGGTGAGCACGAGGCCCTGGAGCTGCGCGACGGCGAAAAGGAGCGCTTCGGCGGCAAGGGCGTGCGCCAGGCCGCGGCCAACGTCAACGAGCGGATCGCCCCCGAGGTGCTGGACCTCGACGCCACCGAGCAGGTGGTGCTCGACCAGACCATGTGCGAGCTGGACGGCACGGACAACAAGGGGGAGCTCGGCGCCAACGCCATCCTGGGGGTGTCGCTGGCCGCCGCCCGGGCCGCGGCCGAGGCCGTCGGCTTGCCGCTGTATCGCTACCTCGGGGGCGTCGGGGCGCGGCTTTTGCCCGTGCCCCTGATGAACATCCTCAACGGCGGGTCCCACGCGGACAACAACGTGGACATCCAGGAGTTCATGGTGGTGCCGCTCGGCTTCGACCGGTTCGACGAGGGGCTGCGGGCTGGCGTGGAGGTCTTCCACCAGCTCAAAAAGGTGCTCAAGGGCCGGGGCCTGGTCACCGCCGTGGGGGACGAAGGGGGCTTCGCGCCGAATTTGCCCAGCAACCGGGCGGCCCTCGAGGCCATCGTGGAGGCCATCGACAAGGCCGGCTACCGGCTCGGCGAGCAGATCGCCCTCGCCCTGGACGTGGCCGCCAGCGAGTTCTACGACGCCGACAAGAAGCTCTACGACCTGGCCGGTGAGGGCAAGCAGTACAACGCCGAGGACATCGTGGGCTTTTACCGCGAGCTCACCGAAGAGTTCCCCATCGTGTCGCTCGAGGACGGCATGGACGAAAACGACTGGGACGGCTGGGTGGCGCTCAACCAGGCCATCGGCGCCCGGGTGCAGCTCGTGGGCGACGATCTGTTCGTCACCAACACCGAGCGGCTCGCCCGCGGCATCGAGCTCGGCGCGGCCAACTCCATCCTGATCAAGGTCAACCAGATCGGCTCGCTCACCGAGACGCTGGAGGCCGTGGATCTGGCCCACCGCAACGGCCACACCTGCATCATCTCGCACCGCTCGGGCGAGACCGAGGACGCCTTCATCGCCGATCTGGCGGTGGCCACCGGCGCCGGCCAGATCAAGACCGGCTCCGCCTCGCGCTCCGATCGGCTGGCCAAGTACAACCAGCTCCTTCGCATCGCCGGCGGTCTGGGCGAGGCCCAGCGCTACGCCGGACGCACCTTCCCCTACCCGAGGTAAGGGCTCGCGCAAGAATAAGGGCTCGCGCAAGAATAAGCTCGAAGCACCGAGGACGCCGAGGCGCAATGCTGTCAAGAAGCGAGGAGGGCGAATACATTGGCGTATTTAACCGACGAGCGACGCAGACAGAATTGATGGATCGGCGGCCGAATGCCGAAGTTATTCTTGCGCGAGCCCTAAGTTTGAAGCACCGAGGACGCCGAGGCGCAATGCTGACAAGGAGCGAGGAGGACGAATACCTTGACGTATTTAACCGACGAGCGACGCAGGCAGAATTGATGGATCGGCGCACGAATGCCGAAGTTATTCTTGCGCGAGCCCTAAGCCATCGCGCTGCGGCCCGATAGGCCCCTGCCCATCGTGAGACGAGAGCGGGCGGCGCGGCGGCGCCTGCGGCGGGTGCTGGCGTTGGTGATCTGGTGCGCCTTCGCCCTCGCCGTGGTGATCGGGGTGGCGCCCCTGATCACCCCGGCTCAGCTCGTGGCCGTGCTGCGCAGCCCGGGGATCTGGGCGCCGCTGGGGCTGCTTTTGTCCACGCTGGCCGCGATGTGGCTGGTGCGCCGGTCTTTTGGTCGGGAGCGCCTGCGGGTGTCGACCGACCGGGTGCGCTGGGAGCCCTCGCGGCTGCGGACCGCCCTCACCGGCGTCGAGCCCCGCGAGCTGCCCCTGGCGCGGATCGGTCGGGTGTGCCGGCTGTCGGGGCCCGACGGGGTCCGCCTCGCGCTGCTCGAGGGGGACGCGCTGCTCGGGGGGGAGCCCGGGACCGCCGCGCAGCGCTCCGCAGCGGTGGACCCGGCGGTCGGGGGCGGCGATCAGGCCAGCGGGGGCGGCGATCAGGCCAGCGGGGGCGGCGATCAGGCCAGCGGGGCCAGCGGGGCCAGCGGGGCCAGCGGGGCCAGCGGGGCCAGCGGGGCCAGCGAAGCCAGCGAGGCCAGCGAGGGCCCTGCGGGGGGCCCGCCGCTGGTCTTTACGTTGACGCACCCGGCCGCCCCGGCGGCGGTGGCGGCGCTGCTCGAGGGCGTGCCCGCGGCGCGCTTCGAGCCCGGCTTGCGCCAGAAGCTGGCGCGTTTTCCCGAGGACGCCGAGGCGGTGGCCCGGAAAAACGCCGACGCCGAGGGGTGGCTGCGCTTCGCCATCACCGCGGGCCTGTGGCAGCTCGCCGGCGAGCGGCTGTGGCCCGCCTCGCTCGCCCAACCCACCGCGCGACCTTTGACCCGGCGGCTCTACCGCGTGGAGCGCCAGCGCCTGCCCACCGCGACCTGGCTCCGGTTGGCGCGCGCCCTGGCGCTGCCGCCCCCGGCCGAGCCCCGGGTGATGCTGGACATCGCGCGGCTGTCGCTGCTTTTCCGGCTGCGCGACGACGCGCTCACGGCCTTGGACGCCTTGGTGGGTCCCTCGGCGCCTAAGGAGGCTGGTCAAAATAAGGTGTGCAAGTCAGGGCGTCGAGGCGCCCGGCCCGCAAGGAGCGAGGAGGGCGAATATTGGTGGATATTTAACCGACGAGCGACGCCGCGGGCCGGGATGGATCGGCGTCCCGACTGCGCAGATTATTTTGACCAGCCTCCTAAGACCGAGCCCACCGCGGGCGCCCCGCGGGCGTCCACCCCCTCTGCCCCGCGCCCCTCCACCCTGGAGGTGGCGCGCTTTTGGCGCCAGCAGCTCCGCGGGCGGCGGGCGCTGCCCGTTCCCGGCAGCAAGCCCACCTTCGGCATCGAGGTGAACCTGCCCGACCACCAGCTCGCCGGCCAGACCCTGGTGGTGGAGGGGCGTTACCAGGCCCCGCTCCACTGGTTCCTCGGCTACCGCCTGCTGCCGGGTTTTTGGGGCCCGCCGCGGGCGCTGGAGCTCGTGGACCTGTGGGGCGGCAGGCACCTGCTGCGCGGCGACCCCTGGGCCTGGGCCGCGCGCCTGGTGGCGGCCGCCCCACACCTGACTCGGCTGCACGACGAGGGGCTCATCTGGCCGCCGGTGGGCCGCCGCATCCGTCGGCTGGCCTCGGCGCGAGCAAAGCGGCCATCAGGGTGAATCCTGGAGAGCACGTCAGGATATAATCCTGGAGAGCACGTCAGGATATAATCCTGGAGAGCACGTCAAGATAATCGAGAGTTTCGGGGGTGACAACAGCCGAGTCTAAACGCTCGAA
The DNA here is from genome assembly GCA_964346625.1 of uncultured Myxococcales bacterium. Classification (GTDB taxonomy): domain Bacteria; phylum Myxococcota_A; class Polyangia; order HGW-17; family JAJRWW01; genus CAYFWA01. Next base: position 1,227 of record CAYFWA010000547.1, on the reverse strand, counting down.
AAAAATGCCAAAAAAACGCGTTTCTGGTTTGTGGTGCTCCAGATCACTGCTTATCGGTTGAGAGAATCTCCTCGATCCGATAGGCTGGGTGTCGGGAGAGCACCCGCGATGACGCTGAAACCCAGGGAGCCCCCCCTGGCCCCCACGCCCGAGCAGCGGGTGGGCCAGCGGCTCGGGCAGTGCCGCCTGCGACACCACCTCAGCCGGGGAGGGATGGGAGATGTCTACGAGGCCGAGCACGTTCACCTCGGCCGCAGGGTGGCCGTGAAGCTGCCCCGGCTGGACAACCACGACATCTGGTTCAACCAGCAGCAGCTCCTTTCCGAGGCGCGGTTTTTGGCCCGGGTGGCCCACGTCAACGTGGTGGGCGTGCACGACCTGGCCTTCACTGCCGAGGGCCTGGCCTTCTTGGTCCTGGAGTACCTCGAAGGCCAGGCCCTCGATCGCATCCTGTCGCGCACGCCCTTTGCGCAGCTCCCCGTGGCGGCGCACATCATCCGGGAGATGGCCCGGGGCCTGCACGCCTGTCACCGCTGCGGCGTGCTGGTGGGGGACGTGAAGCCCGAGAACATCATGGTGGTGGGGGGCCCCCTCATCGGCCTGCCGCCCCAGGGGACGGTCTGGGTCAAGATCATCGATCTGGGCGGCGCCCATCGGCTCCCGGCCGCCTCCGAGGAGGCCGCGCCGCCCCCCGCCGACCGGGTGGGCACCCCGGCCTACTCGTCGCCCGAGCTCATCCGCGGCGAGGCCCTCACGCCAGCCTCGGACGTCTACTCGCTGGGGATCCTGCTCTACGAGCTGGTGGCCGGGCGGCCGCCGTTCGACGGTGCCGACGACGCGTCCATCCTGCGGCAGCACCTGGAAGACGTCCCCGAGCCTCTTTCGCTGCACCGCGAGGAGCTGAACCCCGACGGCCCCCTGGAGCGCTTCGTGGACGACTGTCTGGCCAAGGATCCGCTCCACCGTCCCGCGAACATGGTGGCCTTTTTGGACCGCCTGGACTGCGCGGCCCGCGATACCGCCATCGCCCGCTCGGGCGACGAGCAGCTCTGCGGAGACCTGCGCCCGCGCCGCGGCCAGCGGCGCAACCAGCGCGTCACCCGCCCCCTGGCGCCCGAGGGCGCGTAGGGCCGGGCTCCCCATCGAAGCGGAAGCGCAACCGCAACCGTTCTGTTAGGCCCCGGTCACGAATAAGGTGTCCAGTTCAGGGCGCCGAGGCGCCCGGCT
>CAYFWA010000546.1:0-5139 GCA_964346625.1 uncultured Myxococcales bacterium | reverse complement strand
TGTTCGGTGCTCTGGTGGCGGGCCTTCGTGGACTCCATGCAGAACGAGCCACGCGCGTCCCTAGGGGATCTGGAGTGGGCCGATGCCATCGTGGTGGGGACCCCCACCCGTTTTGGCAACGTTGCCGCCCAGATGAAGGTCTTCCTCGATAGCACCGGCGGGCTCTGGTTCCGGGGGAAGCTCGCAGACAAGATCTGCGCGGGCGTCACCTCGGCCCAGAACCCAAACGGTGGTCAGGAGTCCACGCTGCTGGCGCTGTACAACACCTTCTATCACTGGGGCGCCATCGTGGCGCCGCCAGGGTACACGGATCAGTCCGTGTTCGCTGCGGGCGGCAACCCCTACGGGCCATCCTCAACGACCGGTCCCGAGGGAGAGCCCCCCCAGCCACGAGGACCTCGAGTACGCCCGCTACCTGGGGCGACGCGTCGCCAGCCTGGCGGATCGGCTGCGCCTCGAGTAACCTGAGCTGCCGCTTGCCGTCTGCCGCTTGCCGCTCGCCGCCTGCCGTCTGCCAGAACCGCACGGGCGCATGGTTGACCGGCTGCGGGTTGGTAGGCCAGCAGGCTCGCGTCCGGCGACCGCTCCCGTCATCCGTCGAGCAGCCGTCGGATGCGGCTTGCGAGGTCGTTGGGGCTCACGGGCTTGGAGACGAACAGGATTTCGTCGGAGATGGCGATACTCGGAGTTTGGTGACGAGGCACCCTCAACGCACCCCAGGAGGTACACCGCACATGGGCAAGGACGCGCACCAGACCCAGTCTTTTCCCCGCATTCGTCACGCCACCGTGGACCTGCTCGCGGCCGCATCACGCAAGCACATGATCCACAGCCTGGTGGAGATGGACGTGGAGGACACGCGCCGGCGTCTGCGCCGACTCGGCATGCAGGAGCAGACGGGGCAAAAGCCCTCGTTCACCGGCTTCATCCTCGGCTGCTGCGCGCGGGCCGTGCAGCAGGATCCGCAGGTGCACGCCTATCGGGACCTGCGCAATCGGTTGGTGATGTTCGACGACGTGGACGTCAGCACCACGGTGGAGCGCGTGGTGAACGGGGCGCCCCAGGTCGTACCGACCCTCATCCGGGCTGCGAACCGCAAGACCCTGTGGGACATCAGCGCAGAGATCCGGCAGGCGCAGTCCGAGCCGGTCGCGGACGCGGGGGTGTACCGCAGTATGATGCTCTACCTCAGCGTTCCGCCCTTCGTGCGCCGGTTGGTGTTCCGGGCGCTCGATCGGGCGCCATCGCTCATGAAGCAGCGGGCGGGGACCGTCATGGTGACCTCGGTGGGCATGTTCGGCGGCGGCGCCGGCTGGGGTGTCCCCGTGGCGAGCCACACGCTCAACCTCACCGTCGGTGGGATCGTGCCCCGCGTCAGGGTCATCGACGGAAAAGCCGTCGAGCGGGCGCACCTGTGTCTCACGGTCAGCTTCGACCACGATATCGTGGACGGCGCCCCGGCCGCGCGGTTTTTGCAGCGGCTGCGCCCCCTCATCGAAGAGGGCACGGATCTGCTCGAGGAGGCGGAGCAGCGCGTGGGACTGTCGACCGAGTGACGTCGTGGGCGCGACGCGGGGACGACACCGTGGGCGCGACGCGGGGACGACACCGTGGGCGCGACGCGGGGACGATGCCGTGGGCGCTACTCGGGGACCTGATCCAGCTCCACCCCTTCGTCTGGCATCGCGTCGGGCCAGCGGGAGGCCCACCGTGGCACGCGGGGGGCGGCCACCCGGTCGAAGGCCGGCACGTACCCCTTGAGATCGAGCAGTGGCGTGCCGTCGTAGGCGTCGATGCGCGGCACCTCGATGACGCCGCGCTCCGGATCCACCGCGGCGAGCTTCACTGCTGACAACCCGATGGGGTTGGGGCGCATGGGAGTCTTGAGGGCGAACACGCCGAGGGTCGGCGCCTCGAAGGGAGGATCCATTTGCGTCATCCCCCGGTGCTCCTTCGTGTCGAACCGGTGGAACCACCAGAGCACCTGGGCGTGGCTGAAGTCCCCCAGCCCCAGCAGGGCCGGGCGATGGGGCGCGCGGATCTCCAGCAGGGTCCTTCCGTCTCTTCGGCGAACGAAACCGATGGGGCGAACTTCATACGTTTCCTGGGTTTCTTGTGCTTCAGACGCCATGGGGCTTTCATCCGTGGATGGCTGGGCGGCCGAGCCCGGGTGGGCACCTTGGGCCGCACGATGGATTCGGGTTGCGCCGGAGGGCCGCCTGATCGAAGCGGTCGTCTCCGAGGGCCGCGCCAGGGTCGTGGGGGCTGTCTGAGTCGTGGAATATGCGCGAGCATCGCCCGCGTGGCAAGTGTCGGACGGGGAAACGACTCGGCGCTCTCGGCCCTTCGATGTCATCGTTGCGTGAGCCCAAGGCGGCGCCAGCGCGTGGCGTAGCGGCCGCCCGCGGCGAGCAGCTCCTCGTGGCTGCCCTGCTCCACCAGGCGCCCCCGCTCCAGCAGCAGCACCCGGTGTGCTCGTTTCAGCGCGGCCCGGCGGTGGGTGATCAGCACCAGCGTGCGGCCCTGGCGCTCGGCCAGCAGGTCGGTCAGCAGCCGGCGGGCCGTGGGCGGATCCAGGTCCTCGGTAGGCTCATCCAGGATGAGCACCGGCGGGTCCCGCAGCAGGGCCCGGGCGAGGGCGATCCGGCGCGCCTCGCCGCCGGAGAGGCGGCGGGCTCCCGCCGCCGCGCCCGGATCCCCGGTGCCCGAGAGCCAGGTGTCCAGCCCCTGGGGGAACGTCGCCGGGTCCAGCGGGAGCCGCGCCCGCGCCAGCACCTCGCGCAGGGCGTCGTCGTCGGCGTCCGGACGGCCCAGCCGCAGGTTGTCCCGCAGCGTGGCGGAGAAAAGGTGAGCGCGCTGCTCCACCGCGGTCACCTGGCGGCGCAGCTCCGCCTCGCAAAGCGAGCGCAAGTCGGTGCCGCCCAGGCGCACCTGCCCGGCGTCGGGATCCCGCAGCCGCGTCAGGAGGTGCACCAGGGTGGTCTTGCCCGCCCCGGAGGGGCCCAGGATCGCGACGTGCTGCCCTTGCAGGATCCGGAGGTCGAGCCCGCGCAGGGCCGCGGGGGGGGAATGCGCGGGCCCGTCGCGCAGCTCGGCTGCGGGTCGGAGCGGGGCGTCGGCCGAGCTCGCAGGGTCTTCGTAGTGAAAGCTCACCCCCTGTAGCTGGATCTCCAGCGAGGAGGGGAGTAAAGTGGGCTCGGCGGGTGCTGGTGTCACGGGCGGGGCGTCCACCACGGCCTCGAGCCGAGCGGTGGCCTCGCGCACCCGCTCGCGATCGGGCGCTGTCGCGGCCAGCGGGGACACCACCTCGAAGGCGGTGATCACCGCGAGCACGGCCGCGGCCAGCGCCGTCGGAGACAGCCCCTCGCGTTGGGCGGCGAGGGCGCCCAGGGCCAGCGTCGCCGCGAGGCCCAGGCCGGCCACCACCAGCCCCAGGGCCTGCAACAGGGCCACCCGCGCGGCGAAGCGCTCCTGGGACCGGAGCCAGGCGTGGGCCTCGGACCGCAACCGCTCGCAATGTGACTCGGCCGCGCCATAGACGAGCAGCTCCTCGCGGCCCTGCAGCGCCTCCAGCAGGCGCACCCGAAGCTGACGGCCCTGCGCGGCCACGGCGCGGCCTCGCGTGCGGCACCACCGGCCACCGAGCCACGGCAGGCCCACCACCGAGCCGACGAGCAGCACCGACGTGGCGGCCAGCGCCAGGGCCGGGTCCAGCCACGCGAGGAACGCGCCCAGGATGGCGACCAGCGCCACGCCCCAGACCCAAGGGGAGGCTACGCGGATGTAGAAGGCCGCCAGGGCGTCCACGTCCGCCACCAGCCGCTCCAGCAGGTCCCCGCCCCGGATCCGTTCCTGCTCCAGCCCGCCGGGGGCCCGCGCCGCCAGTCGGGTGAAGAACCAGACCCGAAGTCGGCTCAGCACCCGCAGGGTGGCGTCGTGGGTGAAGATGCGCTCACCGTATCGGCCCAAGGTGCGGCCGATGGCAAAGAACCGGATGCCCGCGGAAAAACGCCCCACCGCTGGATTCCAGAGCCCGGGCGTGCTCAGACCCGTGAGGGCGCACAGCGCCAGCAGGCCACCGCCCACGGTCAGGAGGCCCACCGTGGCCAGGCCGGCGAGCAGCCCCACGCCGGTCCCAAGGGCCATCCATCGACGCTGGGGTCCGCCGATGCGCCAGAGCAGCCGCGCCTCACGCATGGTCGGGCTCCCGCTCGGGATGGGCGTCCTGCGCCTGGTGGACGTCCTGCGCCTGGTGGACGTCCTGCGCCTGGCGGACGTCCTGCGCCTGGTAGACGTCGTCGTCGCTCTCGTGCGTCACCAGGCGCTGATAGAGCCCGCCCTCGGCCATCAGCTCCGCGTGCGTGCCGAGCTGCACCAGGCGGCCCGCTTGCAGCACCGCGACGCGGTCCGCGTCCCGACAGGCCTCCAGGCGGTGCGTGACCGCGATTACGGTTCGGCCAGCCGTTAGGCGAGATAGGCCCTTGCGCACCTTGCGCTCGCTGTCGACGTCCAGGTTGGCGGTGGGCTCGTCGAGCAGCAAGAGGGGGGCGTCCCGGAGCAGGGCACGCGCCAGGGCCACGCGCTGGATCTGCCCTCCGGAAAGGCCCACCCCGAGCTCTCCCACCGGGGTGTACAGCCCGGCGGGAAGCTCCCGGGCGAAGTCGAGCACCTGCGCGGCCCGCGCCGCGGCCTCCACGGCAGCGGTGGAGGCCTTCGGGTGGCCGAGGGCGATGTTGTCCCGCAACGTGCCGTGAAAGAGCCGAGGCTGCTGCCCCACCCACGCGAGCCGGCGTCGCCACTGCGACGGATCCCATTGGGCGAGAGCCCGGCCCCCGAGGCGGAGCTCTCCCGCGGACAGGGGCTGCAGCCCCAGCAACACCCGCAGCAGGGTGGTCTTGCCCGCGCCGCTGGGCCCCACCACGGCCAGATGCTCCCCCGAGCCTACGGTGAGGCTCACCTCACGCAGCACGGTGCGCGGGCCTTCATTCTCCTCGCGCGCAGCGCCCAGGGCGCCCAGCCGCACGGTGACGCGATCCAGCACGATCTCGACCCCCCGGCGCTCGCTCGACCCGGTGTCGGGCGTTGGTTCCGGTTCCGGTTCCGGTTCCGGTTCCGGTTCCGGTTCCGGTTCCGGTTCCG
>CAYFWA010000545.1:0-5158 GCA_964346625.1 uncultured Myxococcales bacterium | reverse complement strand
GGCGCCCAAGGTCGGGGTCGGCGTCGGCGTCGAGGCGTCAGGGCGTCAGGGCGTCAAGGCGTCAGGGTGTCAAGGCGTCAGGGTGTCAAGGCGTCAGGGCGGCCTGGACGTCGGCCATGCCGGCGAAGGAGCCGATGTTGCGATTGGTCTTGCCACCGTTCAAGATGGGCACCTCCGGGTACTGCAGCCACGCCTGGAGCGACTTGGCAGCCTTGCCCGCGGCCACGGGCACGCCGTTTTCGTAGATCTGGCCGTCGGACTCGTCGCCGGTGGACCAGGCCATGATCCCGCTGGTGTCGGGGAGGTTGAGCGCGGTGAGACCCCAGGTGGCCACCGCGTACAGATCCGGGGTCTGGGGGATCTCCTGTTACCGGATGAACAGCCGAAGCAGCTTGTCGACGGTGGCGTTGTAGGGCGGGGAGAACAGGCCCACGGCGTTGAGGCGGGACTGGCGCACCACGGCCTTTTGGTGGGAGAAGGTCTCGAACCCGGCGCGGCCGTGGTAGGCGCCCAGGCCGCTGTCGCCGACGCCACCGAAGGGGAGGTCGTCCTGGCCCACCTGCAAAAGCGTGTCGTTGACGCACGCGCCGCCGGAGACGGTCTCCTCCAGCACGCGGTCGGCCCGCGCCTGGTCTCGATCGAAGTAGTACAGCGCCAGCGGACGCGGGCGCTCGTTCACGTAGCGGATGGCGTCGGACAGGTCGTCGTAGGCCACGATGGGCAGCAGGGGACCGAAGATCTCCTCCTGCATCACCACCATCTCGTCTGTGACGCCCGTGATCAGGTGGGGCGCCAGCTTACGGCCCTCCGACTCCCCCTCCGACTCCAGGGTTTCCCCGGCGGGTGACCTTTCAGGGGTCAAGTAGGACCGAGGTCGCGTTGCAAGGCGATCGGACACCTTTCCCTGCAGCGGCGCGAAGCGCGATGATTGGGGGTGAGCCCCGAAAAACTGCGCTTTTTCGGGGTGAGGGGGGATGAGACATCCCCCCTGAAAGTGTTCCCCGGCGGGGTTGAGCTCCACCACGCGGGCGCCCTTTTCGCGGGCGTCGTCGAGGTAGCCCTGCAGCCGGCGCAGGTGGGCGTCGTTGATGATCGAGGTGTAATCCGCGTTGTGGGCCAGGGTCGGGTAGGACGCTTTCACCGCGTCCGACAGGGCCGCGACGAGGTCGTTGACGCGGTGGCGCGGCGCGAGGACGTAGTCCGGCGCGATGCAGGTCTGTCCCGCGTTGATGAGCTTGCCCGCCACGATCCGCTCGGCCGCGTGACGCAGCGAGTGGTCCCGGTGCACGATGGCCGGGGACTTGCCTCCGAGCTCCAGCGTCACCGGCGTGAGGTTTTCCGCGGCGGCCTTCATCACGAGGCGGCCCACGTGGGTGCTGCCGGTATACAGCAGGTGATCGAAGGGGAGCGCGGCGAACCGGGCCCCCACCTCGGGGCCGCCGGTGACCACGGCGATGTGGTCTTGTCCCAAGGCCTCGGTCAGCAGCGATCGCAGCCGCTCGGCGGTGGCGGGCGTATATTCCGAGGGCTTGAGCAGCACGCGGTTGCCCGCGGCGACGGCGCCCACGATGGGCAGCACGGAGAGCTGCAGCGGGTAGTTCCACGGCGAGATCACCCCCACCACGCCCTTGGGCTGGTAGCGCACCTCGGAGCGGGCCGGCAAGAAGGGCAACCCGGTGCGCCGGCGCTCGGGGCGCATCCAGGCGCGCAGGTGCCGGCGGGTCTCGCGGATGCCCTCGACGCAGAGGAACACCTCGGCGATGAGCGTCTCGTGGCGGCTGCGGTGGCCGAAGTCCTCCGAGATCGCCGCGGCGAGCTCGTCCTGGCGCGCCACCAGGGCGTCCTGCAGACGCTGGAGCCGCTCCATGCGCTCCTCATGGGTGGGGGCGGGGAGGTCGCGAGAGCTCTCCCGCATCCGTTCGAAGGTGTCTTCGAGGTGCCTCTGTTGGCTGGGGGCGATCCGGGACTTCATGGACAGCACGGCAGACATGGCTCCTCCTTCGGGTGCGGTGTCGGTCCATGAAATATTACTATTTCAGTGGGAAAGACAAGGTCTCGCGGGCGAGCGGGGGTGCTCGTCGCGATTATATCTGCATTATTTCGGTATGTTATAGAGTCGCCGACCCGGGGATCGGCCAACCGGAAGGACGGGACGCTCGCCGGAGCTCGTCCGAGATCGTCGGAAGTCGATGTCCCGGGGGGATCACAACGGCACGGTCAAGGCCTGGCCGTTGTGATCGGGGCCGATGGACAGGATGTAGTCCACCGCGACCTCGGCCCACCGCTCGGCGTCCGGGAACGCCCGGGCGTCTGCGCCCCAGACCTTCTGAAGCATCTCGGTGTCGATGATCCCCGGGTTGAGGGGGGCCGCCGCCAGCCCGGCGGGCAGCTCGCTGGCCAGGGCCCGGCTCAGCCCCTCGATGCCCCACTTGGTGGCGCAGTAGGGGCTGACCTCGGGCGAGGTCACGCGACCCCAGCCGGAGCTGAGGTTCAAAATGATTCCCTCTCCAGCGGTAATCATGGCGGGCACGAAGTGACGAATCACGTTGGCCACCCCGCCGAGGTTGACGCGCAGCAGGGCGTCGAGCTCCTCGGCCGGGACCTGCCACAGTGGCGCGGGGTGGTTGATCAGCGCCGCGTTGTTGATCAGGAGCTGGGGCGGGCCGTGCTCGGCTCGCAGGCGCTCTGACCAGGCCTTCACCGCCGCGTCGTCTGCCACGTCCAGCGCCGCGAAGTCGTGGGGCGGGCCGTGCGCGTCGGCCAGGGCTCGGATCGCCTCCGGATCACGACCGCAGCCGAGCACGATGTGCCCGCGCTGTATCAATCCCTCGGCCAGCACGCGGCCGAGGCCGCGGGTGGCGCCGGTGAGCACGATGGTGCGCGTCATGAGCGAGCCCTCGGGGTAGAGGGACGGGCGTTTTCACGGGGTGGTTGAACGCTGGCAGGCGCCGCAGTGGTGCCCGGGCAGCTTCACGGGGTTGATCACGAAGCCCTCGCCGGCAGGCGTGCGGGCGTAGTCCACCGTGAAGCCGCCGTGGCGCTGGAGCAGGATCTTGCCGACGAACACCCGCACCCCCTCGAGGTCCACCACCTCGTCGGCCGCGGTGGGATCATCGGCCGCGAGCGAGAAGCTCGCGCCTTCGCAGCTCCCGCCGCTGGCCTCCTTGACCCGGATCCCCGGGACGTCCTTGCCCGCCAGCACCTCCTGAAGCTTGCTCAGGGCAGGCTCGGTGACTTTGATCGTGGGTTCCATGTCTTCCTCCCTGGCCTTCGCGCAAAGATTCCGCCTCCGAACCCGAGGGCTCCGGCCGTGAGGGCGATCCAAGGCCGATCCAGACAACCAGACAACCAGACAACACGGGGCGCCCCGGTGAGGCGCCCCGTGCGTCGGACATCTCCGATTCTCTGCGCCGATCGACGGCGGCACCTCGGCGGTGACGCGGGTCAGCAGCTACAGCTTCCGCAGTTGTCCACCGGGGGCTTGCCCGGGGTGATGCGGAATCCTTCGCTCCAGCCCGTGCTCATGTAATCGACGGTCACCCCGCCGAACTGGTCCAGCAGATTCTTGTCGGCCACGACGCGCAGGCCGTCCACCGCCACCACCTCGTCTGCTTCCGTCGGCTCGTCCAGAGCCAGGCCCCAGTTGGGGCCGCCTCACCCAACGCCTGCGACGTACACCCGGATGGCTGGGTTGTCTCCCTTGTCCTTCACCGCGTCCTGGATCTTCTCCAGGGCGTGCTCGGTCACATTGATCATATCCATGTTCGGTTCCTCCAAAGACGATGCCTATTTTGCTGAGTCTATTTTGCTGAGCCGATTTTGCTGAGCCGATTTTGCTGAGCCTTTTGCTGAGCCTTTTGCTGAGTTGGTTGATGGCGTCCTGCCAACCGGCATGTCCTCTCGGCGAGGTCAGCCATTCTTACCAATCATGTCTGTAAATCTAGTCCCTACCGGCGCCGAGGGCAACAGGCTTGATGAAAATTTCCAATACATGATCGGAAAATATATGTCATAGAGGTCACAAAATTTTTACAAAAGTCGAAAGTCGAACTTACAGCTTTTGAAATTTCGTGGGATCTGGTATTCAACCGGGCATCCCAGAGGCGGATGAAACCCGGTATCGACCAAGTCCGGCGCGGGCCGCGCGTCCGCCCGGCGCGCGAGGGCGATCATGATGGCGACTGGAGAAAAGAAACTGGTCAAGATCTCGGAGCTTGCCCGGCTGGCGGGGGTGCCCGCGCCGACGATCAAGCACTACATCCGCGAGGGGCTGCTGCCGGGGCCGGTCAAGCGAACCAGCCGCAACATGGCCTACTACGACGCGGGCCTGGCCGAGCGCGTGAAGGTCATCAAGGATCTGCAGCAGACCCGCTTTCTGCCCTTGAAGGTCATCGGCCAGATCCTCGAGCCGGCCCCCAGCGCCACCATCCGGGAAGACCTGGACGAGGTGGCCCGCCGAAAGCTCGGCACCCTGGAGCCGGTGGTGTCGGCCGCGCACGACGGCTCCCGCGATCAGGCCCCCCGCCGGAAGGGGCCGGCGCAGATGACGCGCAGCGAGGTGCTCGCCCAGCTCGAGATCGAGCCCGAGGATCTGGAGGAGATGAACCGGCTCGACCTGGTGGAGCCCACCGTCGAGGACGAAGGCGAGCCGGTGTACGCGGGCAACGACCTGCGCCTGATGTCCATCATCGACGAGACCCGACGCGCCGGGCTGGGACCGCTTTTCCCCATGAGCATCCTCACGCCCTACCGCGCGGCGCTGCGAACCCTCGCCCGGGTGGAGCTCGAGCTGTTTCGCTCCGGCGTGCTCGACGGCCCGCTGCCCCGCGACGTGCCGGTGAGCGAGGTGGCCGATCAGGCTGCCCGGCTCGGTGAGCAGCTCGTGGTCACCCTGCGCCAGCGCCTGCTCATCACCGAGCTGCGCAACCTCGCCGAGCAGGCCACGGACGAGGCGGACTGAGCGCCAACGCCCTCGCCTCTTCATCACGGCGCAGAGCACGTAAACCTCGACGGCGACGGCCGCAACGAGCTCGTGATGGGAGGCTACGAGGACAACGGGGTGTACGTGTACGCCCGCCGGTAGCGCTCACCCTACGAGCCTGGCCCTTAGGGCTCGCGCAAGAATAACTTCGGCATTCGGCCGCCGATCCATCAATTC
>CAYFWA010000544.1:4132-5185 GCA_964346625.1 uncultured Myxococcales bacterium | reverse complement strand
GACAGAATTGATGGATCGGCGGCCGAATGCCGAAGTTATTCTTGCGCGAGCCCTATAGGTCAGGCGCCTCGGCTCCGCGCCCCCAGTCGTCACCGGGATCCGTCACCGGAGGCAGCGCCGGGGGCAGCCCCGGAGGCAGCGCCGGGGGCAGCCCCGGAGGCAGCCCCGGGGGCAGCACCGGGGGCAGCCCCGGGGGCCCCGCCCGCGGGAAGCCCGCGTCCCTCGTTCATGGAGCCCCGCCGGTAGCCCATCAGATCCACGCTGACGTAACGGAAGCCGGCGTCCTGGCCCGCCGCGACCACGGCCTCGCGAAGGCCGGGGGCCGCCAGGGCCGCGATGGAGTCGGGGGGCACCTCGATGCGCGCCAGCTCCCCATGGTGGCGCACCCTGACCTGGGCAAAGCCCTGGTCTGTGAGGTGTCCCTCCAGCCGCTCGACCTGGGCCAGCCGCTCGGCGGTGACCCGCGTGCCGTAGGGGATCCGGGAGGCGAGGCAGGCCATCTCCGGCTTGTCCCAGGTGGGCAGCCCCAGGTACCGGCTCAGGACGCGCACGTCCTGCTTGGTGAGACCGGCCTCGAGCAGCGGATGACGGGCGCGCCGCTCGCGGGCGGCGCGGTGGCCGGGGCGGTGATCTCCCAGATCATCGGCGTTGGTCCCCAGCAGGACGTGGGAGAGCCCCTCGCGCCGTGCCACCGCGAAGGCCTGCTCCAGCAGCACGGTCTTGCAGTGGTAGCAGCGCTCCGGGTCGTTGCGCGCGTACGCCTCTCGCTCCAGCTCGTCGGTCTCCACGGTGAGCAGCCGCGCTCCCATCTCCCGGGCCAGCGCCAGGGCGTCCTCGCGCTCCCGCGCCGGCAGCGAGGCCGACAGGGCCAGCAGGCCCGCGCAGCGGTCACCGAGGGTGTCGGTGGCCACCCGCAAAAGCAGCGTGGAGTCCACCCCGCCGGAGAAGGTCACCAGGGCGGAGCCCAGCTCGCCGAGCAGCCTCTGGAGGCGCTGGTAGCGCTGCCGCAGCTCCGGCGACAGCGGCGCAGCGGCGGAGTCCGCGCTCGGGCTC
>CAYFWA010000544.1:0-4032 GCA_964346625.1 uncultured Myxococcales bacterium | reverse complement strand
GACGTCGGGGTCGGAGACGACGTCGGGGTCGGAGACGACGTCGGGGTCGGAGACGACGTCGGGGTCGGAGACGGTCTCGGGGGGGGCGTGCTCATGTCACCTCGCGCGGCTCGCGCCCGCGCCTGCTGGACGCAGAGCGCCCTTGTGCGCGGGATCCGGGCCTAGTATAGACTGGCTCCGAGAGGTGAACCATGCTGAACCGTATCCTCGAGCATGTACCGAGCCAGGCGACGACGCGTATCTCGAATTACGGCCTTCGGACCAGGAGCCGGCGCGGGCCACTTTGGCGGCTAATCAAAATTAGTTTGCCCAGCTGGCGCGCGAGGCGCGCGGCTGGCAAGGCGCGACGATGGCGCGTACTGGGCGTACGCAACGGAGGAGCAACGCAGCCAGCCGCGATGGATCGCGCGCCAGATGGTCAATTAATTTTGACCAGGGCCCTTTGGCTGCTCTCGCCGGCGGCCGTGGCCCTGGCCGCCGTGGTCCTGGCCGGCTGCCCGAAGCTGGAGCTGCGGCGCGTCAACACCAGCGTGCGCCGCCCCAGCAACGTGGCGCTCTACTTCGCCGTGGAGACCTCGGACGGCCAACCGGTGGCGGGCCTGGACGCCAAGCAGTTCCGGATCTACGAGGACGGGCGGCTCATCTCGCCCTACGAGTCCAAGCAGACCATCTTGAACCCGGACGTGGCGGTGTCGCACTACATGGTGCTGCTGATGGATTTATCGGGCAGCATCGTGGAGTCGGGCTCGCTGCCCAAGCTGATCAAGGCGGCCTCGGCCTTCACCGAGCGGGTGGCCCGGGGCCGCGAGATCGCCATCTATGGCTTCGACGGCCGCAAGCGGCTGATCCCGGTGAGCGGGTTCACCGGGGACGCCGCCACCGTGAAAGCGGCCCTGGCCCGGCTCGAGGGCCATCGCGTCAAGGATCCCTCCACCAACCTCAACGGGGCGGTGATCCACGCCATCAAGAAGATCAAACGGCGCATGGCCCGCTCCTCGCGCCCGCTCACCTTCGGGACCCTGGTGGTGTTCAGCGACGGCGCCGACCGCGCACACCGCGTCACCGCCAAGAAGATGTACCAGGTGGTGGAGAAGTCGCCGGTCAACGTGTTCGTCATCGGGCTGGGCGGCGAGATGCGCAAGGGGGAGCTGTCGCGGCTCGGGCGCGACGGCTACATCACCGCCGACGACAAGAACATCAAGGGCGCCTTCGACCAGGTGGCCAACCGCATCGAGGCCCAGGGCCGCAAGTTCTACCTGCTTTCGTACTGCAGCCCCTCGCGGGCCGGCAAGCACCGTCTCCGGGTGGAGGTCACCTGGGACGGCAAGAGCGGATCGCTGGAGCACGAGTTCGACGCCCGGGGCTTTCGGCCGGGCTGCGACCCCAAGCAAAAACCAACCTTCTCCCTGCGACGGGTGCGCCTCAAGCGGCGCAAGAAGTAGCGCCCTCCCGTGCCCTTCGACTACTACGCCCGCCTGAGCCGTCAGGCGCAGCGAACCTACCGCGCCTCCGACCGCATCGACAAGGTGGCCCTGCGGCAGCCCGCGCGGCTGCAGCCCCTGGTGCGGGGCGTGTCCGAGGCCCTGTCCACGGGCAAGCGGGCCGAGGTGCAGCGCGCCGCCCGCGCCCTGTGCGACGAGCTCACCCGGCAGCTCGGCATCCGCCCGGCCCGGCTCGAGGTCCGGTCGCGCCGCCCCCTGGAGCGTGACGGCAGCGAGCTGCACGGCCAGTGTAGCTGGACCGACGACGACGCGCCGCCGCTCATCGAGATCTGGATGCGCACCCACCACCGGATGCAGATGGTGGCCTTCAAGACCTTCCTGCGCACCCTCCTCCACGAGCTGTGTCATCACCTGGACTACGAGCTGCACGGCCTGGACGACACCTTCCACACCGAGGGCTTCTTCAAGCGCGAGTCCAGCCTCGTGCGGCAGCTCCTGCCACCCCCCGCCCCGGCCCCCGCGCCCACGCCCTCGGACTCGCCGAATCCCGAGCCGTCGGCCTCGCCGGAACCCGAGCCCGAGCCCGAGCCCGAGCCCGAGCCCGAGCCCGAGCCCGAGCCCGAGCGCCGATCGAAGCGCGACGCCCAGCTCCAGCTCCCCTGGTAGCGCCAATCGCCAATCGCCAATCGCCGATGTCGATGTTGATGCCGATGCCGATGCCGATGCCGGCACCGATGCCGATGCCGGCACCGATGCCGATGCCGGCACCGATGCCGATGCGGCTCCCGACCCGCCGGGGAGCCAGCCCCCGCTCACTCGCAGTCGGGCAGCGCCTCGACCGGGACGGTCCCCCACCGGCCGTAGACCCAGCGATGGAAGGCCTGAGCGATGTCGGGATCCTCGCTGCGGCAGTACAGGTGCTGCTCGAGCTGCTCCGTGGTGACGACCTCCAGCCGGTGCGCCGCGAAGAGCTCCGCCATGGCAGCCCGCAGCTCGGGCAGGCCCATCAGAAAGGCGAGGTGACCGAACAGCCGCGGCCCGGCATCGTAGGCCTCCCCCGGAGTGACCCGGCTGAAGGGGGAGCCCACCGACAGGGTGACCGGCGGCAGGATCGCGGACCGCTCGGCGACGAAAAACGGTGCGTCTTCGTCGGTGTTGAACACGTCCCACGCCTCGTCGAGCCAGCCGTCCCGGCCCAGGGCGGGCTTCACGCCGCGGCCGTACCACAGGTGAAACAGTTCGTGCTCCAGGGCCTCCACCCCGGTGGTGGTGGCGGCGTCGTACTCCATGCCCAGGCGGGCGTCGTCCCAGACGAACACGGTGAGCCGATCCTCGTGGGGGTAGTCCCCGGTGGAGGCGGTGAACGCCTCCAACGCCGCCGTGATCCGGTCGATCAGCGCCGCCGGGGTCTCGCTCACGCCCTGCTGCAGGTGGAGCGCGAGCTGCAACACCTGGCCGCTAGACAGCGATACCGGCGTGGACACCGACGAGAGCTCCGCGCTGGGCCAGAGCACCAGCATGGGAGACAAGGCCGTGAAGTGGGCGGGGAACTCCAGTTGCCACCGGTGGGGACCGAGCTCCGTCGCGTCGGCGTTGGTGACGAGGGTGTGCGCGGCGTTGGCGTGCAGCGCGAGCGTGAGGCGCAGCGCAAAGCGATCGTATATCAGGTTGGCGGGCAGCCACTGCTCGAGATAGCTCGCCGGGACCAGATCGGTGAAGGCGAAATCCCACCGGACGCGCGCCTGGGCCAGGTCCCACCCCACGGAGGGCGCCTCATAGACATCGGGTCGCTCCAGCGTGTAGCCGAGCCGCAGCGTGTGCGCGCTGCAGGGGGGGAGATACTGCGCGAGCAGCCGGAGCTCGGCCCCGGGCTCCGCCCCGAAGTCCTGGTACCCGAGGCTCGCCGGCGAGAGGCTCTCTCCGTCCAGCTCCGCCGAGATGATCTCCTGCCGCAGATCGAACACCGGCCAGCCGCCCTGCTCGCCGACGTGA
The DNA here is from genome assembly GCA_964346625.1 of uncultured Myxococcales bacterium. Classification (GTDB taxonomy): domain Bacteria; phylum Myxococcota_A; class Polyangia; order HGW-17; family JAJRWW01; genus CAYFWA01. The sequence goes on along the minus strand of CAYFWA010000544.1, from coordinate 598 downwards.
AACCGCACCGTGGCTTCCACGGTGGCGTGCCGGGCGAAGGCGTCCAGGATCACGCTCGCGTCCACGGACTCGAAGTCCACGGGCACGGCCCGCCCATTTCCGAGCACCACGGCGCCTGGGGCGTGGCGGAGATCCGGACGAGGGCAGCGCGGCGCCTCGGCGTCGGACCCCGCATCCGGCCCCGCGTCGAGATCGCCCTCCCCCCCAGCGTCCGCGCTGGCGTCGAGGCCGCCATCCGGGGGCTGGCCCCCGCGCTCATCGCAGCCTGCGCTGGGAAGCGCCACCACCGCCAGCACCAGCGGCAGCCGTAGCAGCGCCGACAGCCGCATCAGCGCTGGCAGCTCCCGCGGCAGCCCCACCCCCCGCCGCAGCGGCAGCCCCCGCCGCGGCGGCAGCCGCGGCGGCAGCGGCGCGTTCGTGCCCGGCCGTCGAATCATGGGGCCATCTTAGCCCAAGACCCCAACCAGGGGAATCTGCGCACAGGCGAGCCATTTGCGCTGTGGCCTTCGCCCGGCGCCCCGCCGGCCCCCGCCCCCCCTGCGGCGGCCCCCGCGCGCCTCGCCGAGAGCCAAACGGCTTCGCCCGGGCACAATATCGC
>CAYFWA010000543.1:0-5199 GCA_964346625.1 uncultured Myxococcales bacterium | reverse complement strand
AGCCGGGCGCCTCGGCGCCCTGAACTGGACACCTTATTCGTGACCGGGGCCTTACAACGAGGAAAAGCTGAGCCACAGCGGCCGTGGCGGGCGCATCGCCAGTTTCCGACGGGTCTACGCAACCCCCCTCACGTGCGTCACGCCCAGCGGCCGTGAGACAGCGCCGTCTCGCCGATTCGACCTGGTTGGGCAGCCGTGACCCGTGCCTCGATGGAGGGAGATCCGGAAAGGAATCTGGCGCGGACGAAAGAGCGCGAAAACCGCCTCAGCGCCCAAAGGGGGGCGCGAACGCTGGGAGGGCGCCTGACGACATCCCTGGCACAGTGTTCGCAGGCTCGCGGGATGGATCCGAGGATACGTTAGCAAGGAGGATCGAAGCCATGACCTTGAACGTGAACGTGGAACCCGAAAAGCTCTGCGAAAAGATCCGCGAAATCTATCCCGAGGTGGGCCGCTGCGGCATCGAGGTGGCGGTGGGCTGGAGCGACGACAAGAACGCCTGGGAGGTGGGCCTCACGCAGGGTGGCCACACCCTCACCACCCACCTTGAGCCCGAGGACGTGCAGGCGTGTTTGCAAAACGAGCGCTGCGTCAACCTTGGCGTCCAGATCGGCAAGCTCGAAGAGAACGTCAAGAAGCTCGATCCCGAGTATCAGGCGCGTCACGGAAACTGACTCGGGGACCCGGAGGGGGGACGACCCGGAGGGGGGACGACTCGGAGGGGGGACGACCCGGAGGGGGGACGACCCGGAGGGGGACTGAGACAGCCCCCCGAACAGTGGTTACGGCTTTGGGACGCGTTCGGTGGAGCGCACGCGCAGGCGGTTTTTCACGCGCCAGGCGCCCGCGCGCCGCGCGGTGCGGGCAGCGGACTGGAAGGCGTGAAAGTGCTGGACCTTGCCCTCCAGGGTGGCCACACCGTCCTCCACCCGGACGTCGATCTTTTCCTCGTTGAGGTAGGGGTTCCAATACAGGGCGTCGCGGATGGACTTGACCAACACGGCGTCGGGCCGCTCCGCGCGGGCGCGGGAGATCTGGAGCATGTTGTTGATGCCCCGCAGCCCCTCCACGCGGGCCATCAGATCGCCGGCGCGCTCCTTGTCGTAGGCGGTGGGCACGGTGCCGGTGAGCCGCGCGGTGGCGTTGAGCACGGCCACCTGGACGTCGTGCTCCCGCAGCACCGGGTCGCGCTTTATGAACCGCTCGGCCACCTGGGCGAGATCCCGGTCGCCCATGCGGGGGTAGGGCTTGACCGTCAGGTAGTTGTAGACGTCCACCACTCCCCAGGTGTGACGGGCGTCGGACTCGGCGGCGCGGATGGCCTGCAGGTGGCTGACGCGACCGAAGAGCGTCACGTAGCCTTTTTCCACCGAAATCTTCACCAGCGGGGAGTCCACGCGGGGGTCGAAAAGCAGCGCCTCTCGCACGGCCTTCTCGATCTCGGCGTCGGTGGGCGGCTGCTCGCGCCCGTCCTGGGTCACATCCGGCGCGAAGTAGCGGACCACCACCTTGTCGGCGAGCACGCGCAGCACGCCGGGGATGTGAGCTCGCCGCTTGGCGCGGCGCTTCGCGGCGGCGGTGGGCAAGGTGCCGTGCAGGGTCACCACGCGATCGGCGACCTTCACCGCGAGCTCGCGCGCGTTGATCCGGTCGTCGGCGCGCAGCCGGCGTTGGATCTTCTTTTTCAGCTCGGCGTCGGCCGTCTTGGCCTCGGCCTCGAGCGTGAGCTGATCGTCAATCTCGAGGACGCCCTCGACTTCGCGAATCCGCTCGAGCACCAGCTCGTGGGCGGCGTGAGAGCCCACCTTCCCCTTGAGGATGGCCTTGCCCTGCACCACCGTGGACTGCACCGGGATGGCCCGGATGGCCGGATCGTCCTCGAGGGCCGCGCGCACGTCGCGCAACACCTCCAGATCGGTGCGCTTCACCGGAGCGATCTTTAGCTGATCCACCACCGAGCGCGCCCCCCGGGTGCCGGCGGCTACCTCCACCGCACGATGACGGGCGGCCAGGTCCCGGACCTCGCCGCGCAGGGTCACCACCCGCTTGGTCACGTCCACCTCGATGGCCTTGCCCCGCACCGCAGGGTCGGCGAACAGCCGCCGCTGGATGGTGGCCTCCAGGTTGTCGTCGTTGAGCACGGGCTCCTTGTAGGAGACCGGGTCGCGGGGCACCGCGGCGTACCGACGTGGGAGCTGGAAGCGCGGAGACGTCCTCGCACCCTCGGGGCGGCGTGCCACGGCGGGCGCCGGGGTTCGAGCGGCCGTCGAGCCCATTTGCGGGGTCTCGAGCTTCGGGGTCGCCTTCGGGGGGGGCTGGGCGGGTCGCGTGCTCTCGTCACAGGCCGGGGCGGTCAGCAGCAACAGGGCCACGCCAGTGGCGCCTAGGCAAACGCCCTTGGCGGAACGCGGCAAAGAGCGCTTGGGGTGTGAGTCGGATTCAGAGTTTGTGGCGTGATTCATCCGTGGCTCTCCTTTCGGGGAACGTCTCGGCCTCGGCCGCGGCGCCCTCCCGAGCCGTTCCCTCGGCGCGCCGTGCGGGCGACTCGCCGTGGATCCCGTTGATCCGCAAGCAGGACGCCGCCAGCCGACCGTCGCGTCAATGATTCCGGTTGGGCACCCTTTGCGAAAGGCGTGCCAGGATGCGTGGCGCAGGCGATGCTGCGCAAACCCGCGAGGGGGGCGGGCCGATGCAAGCGGTGGGGACGCTGTCGATGGGATCGAGGGAGGGGGAGCCTCCCCCCGGTACGGGACGCCGGTGTCTCGTGCCAGGGGGGAGGTAAGCCGAAAATCAGTTGTTCGGGGGCACGGCGCTGATCTCCCCGAGCACCGAGCGCCGATCCTGCTCGATGGCGAGGTCGGGTCTATAAAGGCCAGGCCAGCGGCACCAGCAGCGTGGCCAGCAGACACACCAGCAGGTTCAGTGGCAGGCCCGCCTTGACGAAATCGACGAAGGTGTAGCTCCCCGGGCCGTAGACGAGCAGGTTGGTCTGATAGCCCACCGGAGAGGCGAAGGCAGCCGAGGCGCCCAGCGCCGTGCCCACCAAGAAGGGGCGTGGGTCGACCCCCAGAGAGGAGGCCATGGAGGTCGCCAGGGGGAGCACGAGCACGGCGGTGGAGTTGTTGCTCACGAAGTTGCTCATGAGGCTGGTAAACAGAATCACCCCGCCGAGCACCACGTGGGGCCCCGCCCCCTGCAGCAGCCCCAGAACGCGGTCGGCGTACAGCTCGGCGGTGCCCGTACGCTGCATGGCGGTGCCCAGGGAGAGGGTGCCGATGATCAGCAGCAGCACGTGGGCGTCCACCGACCGCAGAGCCACGGGCAACCGCACGCAGCCGGTGATGATCATGAGCACCGCCGCGGTGAGCGAGGCGGTGATCATGGGCGCGAGCCCCAACGCCACCGCGGCGATCATGGCCGCCAGGATCCCCACCGCCAACGGAGCGCGGCCGCGGTTTTTCACCGTGTGCGTGACGTCGCCCACCACGATCAGATCTCCGGCGTCGGCGAGCTCCTCGTGGCACGGTCTCGCGCAGTGGGTCAGCAGCACGTCCCCGGGCTGCAGGCGCATGGGCCCGAGGCTCTCGCTGCGGTAGTGTCGGGCCCGACGTTTGACGCCGAGCACCCGCACCGGCGCGTCGATCCAGCCCACGGCCTCCTGGATTGGCCGATCCACGTAGCGGGAGGCGCTGGGCACGATGAGCTCCACCAGCTCGTCGCGCCGACCGCCGGGAAGCAGGCGCGCCAGGCCCTCTCGCTGGGGGCTCGCTGGTTGGTCTTCGCCCGGGTGCGGGGCCGCGCGCGAGTCCCCGTGCTCCGCGTCGGCGTCCGACGCATCGGCGTCCGACGCATCGGCGTCCTCGGTGTCCGACGCATCGGCGTCCGACGCATCGGCGTCCTCGGTGTCCGACGCATCCTGGCCCGGGTTGGCTTCGTCGGACGGGTCGGGGGCGGGTTCGGCCTCGCCTTCCAGGGGTTCGGCCTGATGCGGGTGGGCCACCGGCACGGCGTGCAGGCGGCCCGCCTTCCCCAGGCGCAAGAGCTGGGCGGCGGAGGCCTTTAGCACGAGCACGTCGTTGGCTCCGAGCTCCACCGCGCGGGACTCCGGATCGGCGATGCTACCGTCTGTGTGCAGCACCTCCAGCACCTCCACGTCGTCGAGATCTTCCGGCAGGTGCGAGCCCAGCAGGGTGAGGCCATCGAAGGCACCGTCGGCGGCCACCGCCCACTCGCTGAGGTAACGCTGCGCATCGGCGTCCTCGCCTTGGGGGGTGCAGGCGTGCCCGCGGTGGCTCGGCAAAAGCCGCGGCGCCACGAACAGCAGGTACAACGCGCCCGCCAGCGCGATGGGCAGACCCGCCCAGGCCAGCTCGAACATGGAAAGCGGGGCGAGGCCGAGATCCTCGGCGACGTTGCTCACGATGATGTTGGTGGAGGTCCCCACCAGGGTGCAGGTCCCACCCAGGATGGAAACGTAGGACACCGGTATGAGAAACTCGGAGGGCTTGAAGCCGTGCATGCAGGCCACGTGCAGGACGATGGGGATGAACAGGATGACCACGGGGGTGTTGTTGACGAAGGCCGACAGCACCCCCACCGAGACCAGCAGCAGCAGGGCGAAGCGCCAGCGGTTGCCTCCCGATAGCCGCGCGATGCCATCGGCCAGGGTCTCCAGGGCGCCGGTGCGCATGACCCCGGCGGAGACGATGAACAGCGCCCCCACCGTAATGGGCGCCGGGTTGGAAAAGCCCGACAGGGCCTGCGCAGGGGTGAGCACGCCAGAGATCATCAGCGCGGCGATGACGCCCAGGGCGGTGACGATGTAGGGCACCCACTCGGTGACCAGCAGTACGACCACCACCACCAGCAGGCTGCTCACGATCAGGACGTCGACGCTCACCGGGTCATCCGGGTCCCTCGGGACCGGGCGGCTCGTCTCGCGTCGCGTAGCCAGACAAGGGCCACCTCATTTGAACATTTGAACATTTGAACATTTGAACGAACATTCGAAGAAATGCATACAGGCTCACGTTGGCTGCCTAGCAAGAAATGTACCTTGCGGGATTCTGTTGAGTTGGCGGTGGCGCGAAACAGCGATGTCCCGGATGCCGGTTTCGCGCCCCGGAAGAGGGGGCGCCTCCCGCGATTAGGCCCCGCTCACGAATAAGATGTCCAGTTCAGGGCGCCGAGGCGCCCGGC
>CAYFWA010000542.1:0-5199 GCA_964346625.1 uncultured Myxococcales bacterium | reverse complement strand
GGGGCCGGAGCGGGGGCGGGCCGCGCCGGGGCGGGCCGCGCCGGGGCCGCCCGGGCGGGGGCGGCCTGCCCCCCCCACTCGAACAGGAGCTCGGTCTTGCCGAGCTGGATCACGTCGCCGTGGTTGAGAGATTGGACCTTGACTCGGACGCCGTTGATCTTGGTGCCGTTGCCGCTGCCCTGGTCGGTGAGGGTGACCGCCTGGCCGTCGAAGCTGAAGCCCACGTGCCGCCGGGACACGGCGATGTCGGCGAGCACCACGTCGCAGTTGGCGCCACGTCCGATGATCCCGTCGCCCATGGGCAAGGCGAAGGTCTTACCCTGATCGGCGCCCACCTTCACGCGCAGCACGGCGGGGGGCGTGTCGGCCGGAGCCGCCTCCTCGGCGGGGTCGTCGAAGCTGGGGACGAAGCCCTCTTCGATGACCGTCGCCTCCCCGCCATCGGAAATGGCCTGGGGATCGGTCCTTAGATCCAGCTCGGGGGCGGGCTCGGGGGGAAGCGAGGGCGCCGGTTGCTGCGCAGCCCGTCGGGGGGGCGAGCGGCGCGGCGGCGCCCCCTGGGGCGGCCGGCGGGGCGGCGGACGCCGCGGCGGGCCCGCACCCCGCGGGGGCGGGCCGCCTTCGGCTTCACCATAGGACTGGGTGGGACGCCGCGCCGGGGGGCCGCCGGAGGGGCGACGAGCCGGTGCTGGGCGTCGCTGAGCGCCGGAAGGACCGGCACCTCGGGGTCTACGCGGAGCGTCTGCCATCCCTTCAAGGATATTGGATCTTTGTAGTGCCGGCAAGCATGGTGGCCACACAAATGCGCAGCGGAGTCGGAACGCGGCGGGCCGAGCCGCAGGGCGCGTCGACCTCACGGATCAGGAGCTGACGCTCTCGAGGACCTGCCGGAGCTGGATGTAGCGGGGATCGCGCTTGTTCGCCTTGAAATACAGCATGGTCTGCTGCAGCCGCTGCTGGGCCTTTTCGTACTGCCCGTAGCGGTACATCTTCTGCGCGTCGAAGACCGCCTTGCGGAAGATCTTCGACAGCTCCTTGTTGATGACCTGGATCTGCCGGCGGGCGACCTGATACTCGGGGGGCTTTTTCGGCAGCTCCTCTAGATAGTCCCGGGCACACTCGTAGGCCACGATGGCCTTTTGCATGTTCGAAGGGTCAACCTTGCGTTGCTCGAAGGCGTTTTTGCCGTTAAAAAAGCACTCTTTGGCCTTTTCCACGTTGGGCGCGGGGATGGCGGTCTCGCGCAGCTTGACGTAGGCGACCTCCCAGGTGTCGGTGCCGCTGCGGTCGTTCTTGGTGTTGTCGAAGGCCACCAGGTTCTCCCCGTCCTTGAAGGCGTCGGGTTCGATCTCGAGACGCAGCCCGTAGTCATACTTGTACTGCACCGAGCCCTTGAGGTGGATCTTGCGGGTGGGGGGCACGTTGCCGACCCGCTTGCCGTTGACCTTGATCACCACCTCCTCGGGATCGTCGATGCCCCAGGCCGCGTACTCCAGGGTCACCCGGAGCTTCTGCGGCGGCTTCACGTAGCGAAACACCACCTGGTCGCGGTAGCTCTGGTTGTAGTCGCCATAGCCGAAGGCCCAGTCCCAGTAGCCCTGGGCCTGGTATTCGTCGTAGCCCACCGGGGTCCCCGAGAGCTCCCGCTGCTGGCCCCCGCGCTGGGCGTCGGAGCCGAGACACTGCTTGAGCACCCCAGCGAACAGCAGCAGCAGGGCCAACGCGCCCCCCACGGCGATGAGCTTGCCGCGAGGCGTGTTCCAGAGCTGCTTGAGCTGCTCGGTGGGGTTGGCGCCCCCCCCGCCCGCGTGATCCAGGCGCCGGGCCTGCTTTTCCGACAGCCGCATCCGGGCGGTCTGGTCTCCCGAGCGGGCCATGTCCAGGTTCGAAAACTGCAGCGTGGCCTGGCCCACCCCGATGTAATCTCCATCGCGCAAGGGCTCGGGACCCTCGATGAGCTCACCGTTGAGCCGCGTGCCGTTGGAGCTGCCCTGGTCCTCGAGCAGATAGACGCCCCGCCGGCCCCCCACCCGCGCGTGGTGCCGGGAGATCCCCGGGTCCACCATGATCACGTCGTTGGCGTCCACGCGCCCGATCTGGCACTTTGCCTCGAAGTGATACTCCCGTCCGGCTGCCTGGCCGTCGATCACCGACAGCACGAACCCGGCCACCTGGGGCTCTTCCCGCTTGGGCTTGCGCCCCCGACGCTTGCTGGACCGGCTCAATAGCCACCCCCGTACATGAGCCGGAAGACGATGGGGCCAAACAGGATCATGAACACCGTGGGGAAAAAGCACGCCACCAGGGGCAGCAGCATCTTCACCGGAGCCTCGTTGGCCAGCTTTTCGGCCCGTTGGGTCCGATCGATGCGCATCTGGGTGGACTGGATGCGCAGGATGCGCCCTAGGCTGGTGCCCATCCGGTCGGCCTGGATCAGGTTGGTGACGAAGGCGGTGAGCACCGGGAGCTGCACCCGATCGGCGAGGTTGCGCAGCGCCTCTTCGCGGGTCTTGCCCAGCTTGATCTCGCCGAGCATGATGCCGAGCTCCTCCATCAACGGCCCGGGCCGCCCCTTTTCCACCACCGTGGCGATGGCCGCCTGGAAGTCGAGGCCGGCCTCCACGCTCAGGGTGAGCAAGTCGATGGAGTAGGGCAGCGCCCGGTTGATCTTGTGGTGGCGCTTCTTGATCTGGTCCGCCAGCCAGATGTAGGGGAACAGGAAACCGAACAGCGCGAAAAACAGCGCGGCGATCAGCGGTTTGTTGATCAGGTTCAAAAGCAGCAGGCCGAGCAGGCCGAACAAAAGCAGGCTCAGCTCCTGCATCGCGATGAACTCTTCGGGCATCAGCCGGGGACGCCCCATGGCGACGAACTTGCGGCCCATGCGGCGGGCGAAGCCGGGGCCAACCAGCGGACGGTTCAGCGCGCCGAGCCGCTGCAGGACCACGTTCCCGGAGGCCGAGACGAAGGATCCCCCCTGCGAGGCCCGCTGAGCCTGGGCCGCCGCCAGAAACCGGCGCGGATACAGCGCGAAGATCACCAGGAAGGTCGCGCCGAACACCAGGGCCACGAAGCCGAAGGTCATCAAAGAGCTCATGAGCACACCTCTACGTAGTTCCCCCCTCTCCTCTTTTCCTCTTTTCTCCGACCCAACTCCCGCCATCCTCCCCCCGCCACGCACCCCGACCCCTTGCCGTATCCTCCGCGATCTCACACATCGATACTGACGATTCGGCGGATGAGCCAGATGCCCATCAGCTCCATGAGGATGATGCTCCCGATCAAAATGTACCCGAAACGATGGTGGAGCATGGGCTGCATCAGATCGGGGCGGCAGTGGTTGAGCGCCAGGCCGAGCACCAGCGGCATGACGGCCACCACCATGGCCTGCATCTTGCCTTGGGCCACCAGGGACTGGATCTTGCCCTCCAGCCGGAACCGCTCCCGGATGGTGCCCGAGATGATGTCGTACATCTCCGCCATGTTGCCGCCGAGCTTGCGCGAGACGTTGGTCGAGACCACCACGAGCTCGAGATCGTCGCTCTGCACGCGCGCGGACAAGCTCTCCAACGCCTCCTCCACCGACAGCCCGAGCTTGATCTCCTTGACCAGCAGATCGAACTCCTGACCCAGCGGGGGGGGCATCTCCCGGGCGACGTTTTCCGCGGCCTGGGGCAAGGTGAGCCCGGCCTTGAAGGCCGCCGCCATCTGCACCAGGGCGTCCACGAGCTGCCGTTCGAACTTCTTGATGCGTTTTTTGCGCAGGTGGCGAATCCCCAGCAAGGGAAACAGAAAGCCCAGGGCGCCGAGCAGCACGCCGGCGATGACGTTGACCGTGGCCAGCCCCAGCAAAAAGAAAATCAGCGCCGCCGCCAGGCTCAGGATGACGATCTGGCGCGGCGAGACGAACATGAACATCCCCTCCAGGGTCTGGGTGCCCTTGGAGGCGTAGCGATCCTCGTACTGCTCCAGCCCCTTGGAGACGATCGCCGAGATGACGATCACCAGCAGGAACACGGCGACGAAGGTGAAAAGGACGACGAGTCCGAGCACGCGAGGGCTCCTTGGGGCGGCGCGGCCTTAGTTTCTTATCAACCAGATCATGGGCAAAAGGGTATCCATTCTTTTCTTTACCGCTTGATGCCGGGCAGCCCGCGGATGATCTTGATCTTCTGGATGGTCTGGTAGCGCTCCTCGCGCAGCTTCTTGACCCGCTCTCCGGTGATCAGCGTGGAGATGGTGGTGCGCGCCCGCTCCTGGTACACGTCCAGATCCTCGGGGTTTCGCAGCGTCAGATAGAGCTGGCCGAGCTGCTGGGCCAGCACCAGGATCTCGGCCTCCGCCGGCAACACCAGCAGCGTGACGCTGCTGTAGTCGCTCGCCTTGGCAGCGGCGGTACCCCGGTGCATGGGGCGGAGCTGACCGGTGGCGAGCACGATGATGTTTTGCAAAAGCGTCACCGCGATCATCCGGTTGGTGGTGGGATCGCGGAAGGTGCCCAGCACATCCACGTGGTCGGCCGGGCGGATCATGCTCCCCACCGACGACTGCTCGTTGACGCCGATGGTGATCGCCCGGCCCTTCTTGGTGACCGCCTTGGAGAGCCGGTCCTCGGTGGACTCGCGCCCCCGCAGGTGGTGCCACGACAGCGGGTCGCCCTTCTGGATGGGAAAGACCACCTCGTTGCCGAGTACGGTGTCGAGCTCGCTGGGAATCACCATGTCCGCCGTGCGGAATTTCTTGGGGATCTTGTCCGTGGTGATCAGATCCTCGGACAGGATGGTGCCCGGCGCGACGTTGGCACCGGCCACCACCACGTCGGTGAGCTCCCAGCCCGCCCGGGCCGAGCGGCGCGCATTTTCCACGATGCCCCAAAACAGCATGGCGGCCAGCGCGGCCAGCACCACGGCGATGATGATCGGGATAATGCCCTTGGTCATTGTCCTCCTGGGTGGGTCGTCACCAAACCGCTGACAGCGGGACCCGCCCACGCGCCTCATCCGGGGGGGGGCTCGAGCACCGGCAGGCGGGGCTGCAAGATACGCCCACGGCCAGCATTTTATCGGCTGTCCCGACGAGCGTCAAAGGTTCGATCGCGCCGGGAAATCCCAAGGATCACCGGCCGTCTTGCCGCTCAGACCTGGTCCCTAAGGGCTCGCGCAAGAATAAGTTCGACGCACCGAGGGCGCCGAGGCGCAA
>CAYFWA010000541.1:1547-5212 GCA_964346625.1 uncultured Myxococcales bacterium | reverse complement strand
GCGACCGCCGTCCCAGGGTTGCGCCTTCGAGCGACCGCCGTCCCAGGGTTGCGCCTTCGAGCGACCGCCGTCCCAGGGTTGCGCCTTCGCCCGACCGCCCTTTCGGGGTTGCGCCTGCTCGCCGCCGGGATCCTGGTCGTGTTCGGCGCGAGCCTGGTCGCGGGCTCGAGCCTGGCCGGCTGCGCCTTCGACTACACCGTGGCCCACGAGAAAACGTGCAACGACGGGGAGGACGGCGACGGCGACGGCCTCGTCGACTGCGACGACGACGACTGTACTGGCAGCGTGCACTGCATCCCCGAGGCGGACTGCCAAAATGGCCTCGACGACGAGGGCGACGGCCTCACCGACTGCGAGGATCCAGACTGCGAGCTGGATCCCATCTGCCTCGGACCGCGCCCCTGCACCAACGACGGCGTCTGCGACTCGTTCGAAAACTGCTTCTGGTGTCCGGACTGCTGCCCCACCTGCTCGCTGGACGAGGGCGTGAACGAGGACTACATCGCCTGGGAGATCCTCATCCCGACGTCCGCGGCGGACGCCTCGCAAATCGGCGTGGACCTCGACGGCGACGGCGTGGTGGACAACGGCCTGGGCGCCCTGTTCGGCCTGTTCGGCGCCGACGCGGGGGAAGACAGCCAGCAGGACTTGCAGAAGTCGATCCAGCAGGGGGAGTACATCCTGCTGGCCCGGCTGGTGGTGGACGGGTTCCCCAACGACTCCGGGGTGGCCCTGCAGCTCTTCCCCGGCCTGGCCAACCCCACCGTGGACGCCACCGAGGACAACCTCACCGGCTCCGGGCACGCCCTCATCGACCCCGAGGCCGACCGGGACGCCTACCTGTGCGGCGCCCTCACCGAGGGGAGCTTCTACACGGGCCCGCGCGCCTTCGTCATCCCCGTCGGCGCCCTGGGCAGCATCGTCTACCTGTCCGTGCAGCAGGCCCGGGCCGAGTCCGACGGCCCCATCAACGACAGCCTGATGCCCGCCATGCACGTGGGCGGGGGGCTCACCCAGCACACCATCAACACCCAGCTTCTGCCCTTCATGGCGGTGAACATCAACGACGAGATCCGCACCGACCCCACCGACGAGGTGGCCCAGATCACCCTCGGATTCGTGGACAGCGGCTGCCGCAGTGACATCTCCGGCTGCGGCGATGTCATCAACGGGGAGGGCGAATGCGCTCCCTGGGACGGTGATCCGGCCAACCCGCCCATCAGCGTCACCGAGCTGCGCTGCAGCCCCTTCGTCGCCTCGGCCCTCAAACCCGACGTGGACCTCGACGGCGACGGCGTCAAGGACGTGCTGTCGGTGGGCGTGATGTTCAATGCGTTGAACATAAGCATAGACAACTGAGGAACGGTATCCGCTCCGCCGCGTCCCCCTACCAGACCTCGAGCACCTTGGCGAGCTCCTCGTCGGTGTAAAACAGGTCGTCCACCACGTCCTCTTGCTCGAGCAGCCAGTCGGTCACCGCCTCGGCCCGCTTGAAGGGGGAGCCCTCCCGGGCGACGATGGCGCCCAGGCCGGGGGGCAGGTCGTCTAGGCTGGCGCCCTCCACCAGCTCGATCTTGTCGGCCTCCAGCAGCTTGTCGAGCAGCAGGCGGGCGCCGCTCTCCTGGTCCAGGTGCTGATCGTCGCCCCCGCCGGCGGCGCCCGCTCCCGCGCCCGCCGTGGGGTCGCTCACCAGGCCCTCCTCCATCATGGCCAGGCCCGCGGCCAGCAGCGCGTCCTCGTCGCTGTCTGCGCTCGATTCCGAAGAGGCCGAAGAGGCCGAAGAGGCCGAAGAGGCCGAAGGGGAGGCGCCACCCCGGCGTTTCACGGGAGCCGCATCCGAGCCGGTATACAAGGGGTCGTCCTCAAGCAGCTTCTCGCCGAGCCCGGCCAAGGGGTCGTCCACCCCCCGGCCGTCGGCCGCGGCGGCGGCGTCGGCCGCCAGCGCGCTGAGCAGCCCGGCCATGCCCCCGCCGGCCCCCTCTCCTCCTCCCGGCTCGCTGTCCGTCTGCGGCACGTCCGCCTCGTCGAGTAGCCCGCCGAGGGCGGACCGGCGCTGCTTGGCCGCGGCCGGGAGCTTTCCGGTCTTGCCGTAACGCACGGCCTCGTCGCGGGTGAGCCGGTGCCCCCCGAGGCGAACGGTCTGCAGCGACGGGTGCTTGGCGAAGGCCTTGAGCGGCGCGGGGGTGATGGGCGTGTGCTCGAGCACCAGGACCTCGAGGCTCTTGAGCTTGGCGAGCTGGCGCACGCCCTCGTCGTCCACCGTAGCGCCGGACAGCTCGAGGTGGGCCAGGGTCCGGCTGGCGGTGAGGGGCTCCAGGCCGCTGCTGCGCGTGCCGTCGGCCACCTCCCCGGCCAGGGGCGTCTCGCGTAGCACCAGGCGCACCAGGGGCAGGGGTGCCAGCGGCGCGAGGTAGCGGCCCTCGAGCGACGTCGAGGACAGGTCGAGCTTCTCCAGGCGCGTCAGGGACGTCAGGTGGATCAAGCCGGGTCCCCGGATCCCATCGCGGCACGCCAGGTTCAGGCTGCGCAGTTCCGTCAGCGGGGTCAGCTCGGCCAGGTCGTCGTCTCCAAAGCCCTCGTCGCCCTGCAGATCCAGGTTGCGCAGCGACGGCAGGCCCCGCAGAAACCGGAGCTGCCCCGGCTCGATGTCCAGCCCGGCCAGCCCCAACCGCTCCAGCCGCCCCAGCCGCGACAGCCGCCCGAGGGCCGAGCCCGGCAGGCCCGTGCCGTCGAGCCACAGCTCCCGCAGCTCCGAAAGGCGGCCGATGGTCACCAGCGCCTCGGGCTCGAGCGGCGCGTCGGTCAGATCCAGGGATCGCAGCGTGCCCTGGCTCAGCAGGACCTCTAGCCCGCTGCCCTGGACGCGGGTGGAGCGCAGCGCCAGCGAGCGCAGGCGCGGCAGCGCGCCCAGCGGCCCCAGCACCGCGTCGGAGACGTCGGAGTGGGTGAGATCCAGCGACTCGAGGCTCTCGATCTGTCCGAGGGCGGGCCCGTGCTCGTCGAGGGCCTCACCGAGCAGCAGGCCCTGGACCGCGTGGGACTGCGCCGCCTCCAGGGCGTCGGGCACCTGCTCGGTGGGCACCATGGACGCGTCCAGGATGCAGCGCGACCCCGAGGGCCGCTCGAGCTCGGCGAGATCCTCTCCCGCGTCGATGAATCGGTCGCCTTGCCAGATCTCGTATTCCCAAGACAAAACTCGCCTCCAGGGCCTGTGCAGGATGGACTCAACGAGCACCGCAACGAGCACCGCGCGGCGCCGACCTCGCCGACCTCGCCGACCTCGCGATCCGCGATGCGGAGCCGATCGCGATGCGGAGAGCCACAGCGGGCTTCCGCCCTGGCTCTCGACGTGCCAGCTCAGCTCCCCTGCACCCTCCCGCGCGCTCGACGCGTCGATCCATGCGCGTCGATCCATGCGCCCCGACACCGCTGCGTCGGGGCCTACGCGAGGTCCATTGAGCCATCGGGCCTCATCCTACGCGATGATCCGGCCCGAGGCCACCCGAGCGGGCAATCCGTCGCCACTGGCGCAGCCGGCGCTCCGAAAACCCGTCGGCGCTCCGAAAACCCGTCGGCGCTCCGAAAACCCGTCGGCGCTCCGAAAACCCGCCGGCGCTCCGAAAACCCGCCGGCGCTCCGACTACCCGCCGGCGCTCCGAAAACCC
>CAYFWA010000541.1:0-1447 GCA_964346625.1 uncultured Myxococcales bacterium | reverse complement strand
CCGGCGCTCCGACTACCCGCCGGCGCTCCGAAAACCCACCGGCGCTCCGACTACCCGCCGGCGCTCCGAAAACCCACCGGCGCTCCGACTACCCGCCGGCGCTCCGACTACCCGCCGGCGCTCCGACTACCCGCCGGCGCTCCGAAAACCCGCCGGCGCTCCGAAAACATTGACGCCTGCGAAGGGCCACGCTAGATCCGGATCCGCACGCGGGAGGTATGGCATGAAGGTACTCGTCGTGGGCAGCGGCGGCCGTGAGCACGCCCTGGCCTGGAAGATCGCCCACAGCCCGCAGGTGTCCCAGCTCTACTGCGCGCCGGGCAACGCGGGGACCGCGTCCCTCGGGGAAAACGTCGACATCGGGGCCACCGACCTGGAGGCCCTGGCTGATTTCGTCTCCGAGCAGGACGTGGATCTCACCGTGGTGGGCCCCGAGGATCCGCTGTGTCGCGGCCTGGTGGACCAGCTATCCGAGCGCGGACACCTGGCCTTCGGTCCCAGCGCGGCGGCAGCCCGGCTGGAGGGCTCCAAGGCCTTCTGCAAGGAGTTTTTGCGCCTCCACGGGGTGCCCACCGCGCCCTTCCGGGTGGTCTCGGACATGGACGCGGCGGACGCCTACCTCAAGTCCTGCTCCGGGCCCCAGGTGATCAAGGCCGACGGGCTGGCCGCGGGCAAGGGCGTGGTGGTGTGCGACCGGCCCGCCGAGGCGCTCGAGGCCGCCCAGCAGATGCTGCTGCAGGAGCGCTTCGGCGCGGCGGGCAAGACGTTGGTGATCGAGGATCGGCTCGAGGGGCAGGAGGCCTCGTTCATGGCCCTGAGCGACGGGCAGCGGGTGGTGCCCCTGGCCTCGTCGCAGGACCACAAGCGCGCCCTGGACGGAGACCGCGGCCCCAACACCGGCGGCATGGGCGCCTACTCCCCGGCCCCCGTGGTCACCGGGGACCGGGCCCAGCAGATCATGGAGACCATCGTGGAACCGGTGGTCCGCGGCATGGCCGCCGCCGGGACGCCCTACCGGGGCCTTTTGTACGCCGGGCTGATGATCCACGGCGACGACATCCAGGTGCTCGAGATCAACTGCCGCTTCGGCGACCCGGAAACCCAGCCGGTGCTCATGCGCCTCGAAGACGACCTGGTGACCGCCCTGCGCGCCGCCGCCCGCGGGGAGCTGCCCGAGACGCCCCTGCGGACCGACCCGCGGGCCACCCTGTGCGTGGTGATGGCCGCGGGCGGCTACCCGGGATCCTATGACAAGGGGGAGGTCATCCAGGGCCTCGCGGACGCCGACGCCGAGGACGTGCAGGTCTTCCACGCCGGCACCGCCCTCGACGCGCAGGGCCGCGTGGTCACCGCCGGCGGCCGGGTGCTGGGCGTCACGGCCTATGGCGAGACCATCGCCGCGGCCCGCGACCGGGCCTACCAGGCCGCAAGCCGCATCACCTGGCGC
>CAYFWA010000540.1:1846-5213 GCA_964346625.1 uncultured Myxococcales bacterium | reverse complement strand
CGCGGCGTCGTTCGCGCGTCGGTTGAAGCGGCGTTGACAGGGGCGGCGGGCGCGGGAGTTATGGAGTACGTTCGGCGTCCATGGGGAAGAAGAAGCTGACGCCCAGGGTGAAGGACATCAGGTTGGTCCAGGACTCGTCGTTTTCGTCGATGATGACGACGTCCTCTGTGCCCTCCAAGGTGTCGCCGGTGCGGTCGAAGCCGGCGGCGTTGCGCTTGATGAAGATGGCCTGGAAGGAGGCGTGCAGGGCCAGCCAGCGCAGGATGCGAAAGCGCACGCCGAAGCCCACCATGGGGCCGACCTTGAAGCCGCCGTTGTCCTTGCGCCGATCCACGTAGAGGTTGTAGGCGCAGGTGCCGGTGGGGTCGAAGTCCCCCGAGCAGTCCGAGTTGATGTCCATCTCGCCCGCCTCGAACATGGCGAAGCCGGCGCCGGCCAGGATGTAGAAGTCGAAGTGGGCGAACACCTTGCCGAACAGCGAGAGCTTGCCGAACCACGGCGAGTAGGCCGCGTAGACCCCGGCCTGAAACAGCATGGTGTCCAGGGCGCGCTTCATGATGGACTTGGACGGGGACGGGTCCACCGTGGTGTTGGGGTTGAGGTTCTCGGGCAGGGTGGACTCGATCTCGTTGGTGAGGTCGGTGTCCCAGCTATAGGCCGCGCCGTCGAAGAAGGCGCCGAAAGATAGCCAGGAGGTGACGTGAAACTCCAGGCTGAGGCCCGCCAGGAAGCTGTGCTTGAAGTCCTGAAGGAAGGTCAGCCCCACCCGCGGTGTGACCTCGAAGCGGTGCTTGAGGAACTCGACGCGCTTGCGGACCGCTGGCTGCCCCTCGAGAGGATTCTTCCGCTTGGCGTGCGCTGCGATCGGTCCGAAGGCGATGACTGCGACAACTGCTGTGACCAGAAGCTTCTTCATGGGTCTCTCCTGCGCAGCCTACTTGAACGTGGTGTACTTGAAGTCCGGCGGCAGGAAGAAGGTGATGCCGAGCTGGACCACGAAGTTGTTGATGAAACGCCACTCGCCGTTTTTCTTCGCCTCCTCGCCGTCTGGCTCGGTGCGGTCACCCGGCTCGTACTTGTCGGGCATCATGTAGTCCTTCACCGCGGCCCAGAAGGTGAGCCACTTGAAGATGAACAGGCGGAAGCCCACGCCGACTTGTACGGTGACGTTGTAGTTCTGCCACGGCTCGTGGGCCGCGTTGCGCGGAATGACCTCGGTCATGGTGACGCCCACGCCGCCGGTGAGGAACGCGCCGAACTGGAGGATCCAGGCGTTGTGCACGGCGAACTTGCCGTAGGCCACCATGTAGCTGGCGTCCACCGTGGCCGCGAAGATGTACTTGTTGAGCGTTGGCAGCACGCGCTGCTGCAGGCCCACCAGGTAGTTGCGGTCGGTGAGGTTGTACAGGTAGTAGTGGCCCGACAGGCCGAAGGCCAGCACGTCGGTGATGTGGTAGTGCACCCCCGCGCCCAGCAGGTAGTGCCGGATCAGGTTGTCGTTGAGCGTGACGCCGAACACCGGCATCAGCTCCACGCGCTGCTGCTTGAGGATCAGCTTGCGCGGCACGACCTTGATGTCTCGCCAGTAGGACGGGCCACCCGAGAAGCTTTCTTCCTCCTCGTCCTTGGGGACCGAGGGTCGTGCGCCGGGTCGTGCGCCGGGCCGTGCGCCGGGTTCGCCGGCGCCGGGCTCGCCAGCGCCGGGCTCGCCAGCGCCGGGCTCGCCAGCGCCGGGCTCGCCAGCGCCGGGCTCGCCCATGCCAGGCTCGCCGGCGCCGGGCTCACCGGTGCCAGGCTCGCCAGTGCCAGTTGCGGGGCGGGATCCGCCAGTAGAAGGGGGTTGCTCGGGAGCGGCGGAGACCACCGTGGGGGCGGCCAATATTGCCAGGCTGGCACCGAGCGCTAGAGCCGTAGTTCGCATGCTCACCTCATGGAAGCGTTGCTCGGAAGACGGAACCTCAAAAACCACCGTAAATCCGCACAGTTACAATTAGTCTGGGAAATCGTGGCGCCACTATAGCATGATGAATTAGTGCAGATCAACTCTTAGTTTCGGCGGTTTCGAAATCAAAACTTCGCTGGATTGTTGTGCTTTTTGGGTTGCCAATGATGAGGCTATGCCCCGTCGCTTTCCGTTTCGTTTTCAGCGTCCTCGGCCGGGGTGAAAAGCGCGTCCACGAAGGCTTGGGGCTCGAACTCCCGCAAATCCTCGACGCCCTCGCCGATCCCGATGTAGCGAACCGGGATCTTCATCGCATCGCAGATGCCGAGGATGATCCCGCCTTTGGCCGTGCCGTCGAGCTTGGTGAGGGCGATGCCGGTGACCTTGACCGCTTCTCCGAACATCTCCGCCTGCTGGATGGCGTTTTGTCCAGTGGTGGCGTCGAGCACGAGCAGGGTCTCGTGGGGCGCCCCCTCCAGGGCTTTGCCCGAGACCCGGTGCACCTTCTGGAGCTCCTCCATCAGGTTGACCTTGGTGTGAAGGCGTCCGGCGGTGTCGGCGATGACCACGTCGTAGCCTTCCTCCGAGGCCTTCTTGATGGCATCGAACACCACCGAGGAGGGGTCTTGACCCTCCTTGCCCCTGACCACCGGCGAGTCGACCCGTTTGCCCCAGACCTCGAGCTGCTCCACCGCGGCCGCGCGGAAGGTGTCGCCGGCGGCGAGCACGCAGCGCTTGCCCGCCTCCTGGTACTTGGCCGCGAGCTTGCCGATGGTAGTGGTCTTGCCCACCCCGTTGACCCCCACGGTGAGCAGGACGAAGGGCTTGTGCGCCTCGAAGTCCAGCGGCGGAGCGTCGAGCTCCAGGATGGACGCGGCCTCCTGCTTGATGGTGGCCCACACGGCGTCCGCGTCCTTTAACGCCTGGCGATTCAGCGCGTCCTTGACCTCGCCGAACAGCTTTTCGGAGGTTCGCACGCCGATGTCGGCGGTAAACAGCACCTCCTCGAGCTGGTCCAGGAGATCTTCATCGATCTGCTTTTTGCCCCGAAACAGCCCGCCGAGCTTGGCGATGAACCCCCGGCGGGTCTTTTTCAGGCCGGCCTTGAGCTCCTTGGGTTTCTCTTTCGGCGGTGCGGGCTTGGCGACCGGCTTGGGCTTGGGCTTGGGCATCGCCACCGCCGGCTCGGGGGCGGGCTCGGCGGCGGGCGTCGGGGCCGGCTTTGGCTTCGGCTTGGCTTCGGGCTCGGGCTCGGCTTCGGGCTCGGGCTTGGCTTCGGGCTCGGGCTTGGCTTCGGGCTCGGGCTTGGCCTCTGCGGCCGGTTCGGGCTCGGGCTTGGCTTCGGGCTCGGGCTTGGCCTCTGCGGCCGGTTCGGGCTCGGGCTTGGCCTCTGCGGCCGGTTCGGGCTCGGGCTTGGCTTCGGGC
>CAYFWA010000540.1:0-1746 GCA_964346625.1 uncultured Myxococcales bacterium | reverse complement strand
TTCGGGCTCGGGCTTGGCCTCTGCGGCCGGTTCGGGCTCGGGCTTGGCTTCGGGCGCGGCTTCGGGCTTGGCTTCGGGCGCGGGCTCGGGCTTGGCTTCGGGCGCGGGCTCGATCACGGGCTCGGGCTCGCGGGTGGCTTCGGCCTCGACGGCCGCCTGGGCTTCGGCCTCGGCGGCAGGGGCGGGTTCGGCGGCGGGCGCCTCGGAGGGCGCGGGCTCGGCCTTCGCCGCCTCCGGCTCTGCGGCCTCCGCGGCCTCCGCCTCCGCCTCCGCCTCTACCGCCTCGGCCGCCTCCGCCTCTACCGCCTCCGCCTCCGCCTCCGCCTCCGCTGGCTCGGGCTCGGCGAGCTCCTCACGCTCCTTGCGTCGGGCCACCACGAAGGCCCGGACGGCCCAGATGAAAAAGAACACGAGGCCGACGAGAAACAGCGCAATCGCGATGTCTTGGTGATCCATGGCGCAGGTTTTACGCTCGGGTCGCGGACTCCGTCAAGCGCGGCGCGCACCAGCGCACCAGACGAGCCCAGCCCCGCGGGTGTGCCGGGGGGAGGGAATCGGCCTACCAGCGGCGCAGGCGTGGCTTGAGGGGAATCTTCCGCAGGATCTTGCGCATCTGCGACAGGCGGGTCTCGGCCGGAAAGACCGCGTCCACCCGGTAGTGCTCGGGCCGCTTCACCGATTCCACCGCGAGGTTGTTGCCCAGCCCCAGGAATCCGAGCATGTAGTCGGGGGTCTTGTGCTTGAACAGCACGGTGACGCCGTATTTGGCCTCCAGGAGCTTGTCGTTGAAGCGCTCCCCGATGGGCTCGGGGCCCCAGATCCCGATCACCTCGTGGCGACTGACCAGGATCTGACGACTGTAGCCGCGCAGCTTCTGATAGGCGCTGGTGCGCAGGGCGGCGATGGCGGCGTCGAGCTGGGTGGGATTGGACGGCGCGCGGCGCAGCACCGAGTGGGTCATGCGCACCAGCGGGCCGCGGGGTGCGGGCTTGCGGGGCAAGTAGGCTTCGATGGTTTTCGGGGCCAGGGCTTGCAGGATGAGCTGGGGATCGTGCTCCACGGCCACCCGGATGCGGAGGATCTTGTGGTCGGGGCGGCGGAGCGCTCGCCGCAGCAGCGGCTCCAGGGTCTTGGCCACGGGACCTTCGAGGGCCCGGTTCTTTCCGTCCACCTCCAGCCGGCGACAGGGCAGGTTGACCCGGGCCACATGCTCGTGGGAGCCATAGCGGACGTCGATGCGCCACCCAGGCTTGCAGCTTCGGTACGGTGCCGGCCGGGCGGTCAGTAACTGGGACCGGACCTTGCGCACCAACTTGGAATCGTTGACGTAAAGCGCCCAGATGGTCCGACCGCGGGTGAGACGCTCCTTCAAGGGCTGGATCAGCAGTCGGGCCGTGGGGCCGCCACCGGTGGGGCGTGGCGCGGCGGACAGGGCCGAGCGGTGACGATGGCCCTTGATGCCGCGGACCCGCGTGATGCAGTCGCCTGCGTCGTTGCAGCCGCTTTTGCGACGCAGCAGGCTGTGGCGCTCCTCGCAGCCCGTGCCCAGGGCCGGACCACAGGCCAGCGCGGCGAGCAGCAGCAGGCCGGGCAGCGATCCGCGCCGCGGCGGGCCGGGCAGCGATCCGCGCCGCGGCGGGCCGGGCAGCGGTGGGCCACAGGGCCGAATGTAAGGTCGGCGGTTCATGGGCGCCCTTAGGGAGCGGGTCAAAATAAGGTCTGCAAGTCAGGGCGTCGAGGCGCCCG
>CAYFWA010000539.1:0-5217 GCA_964346625.1 uncultured Myxococcales bacterium | reverse complement strand
AGCGCGTCCTCCCGCAGCGCGTCCTCCCGCAGCGCGTCCTCCCGCAGCGCGTCCTTCCGTAGCGCGTCCTCCCGCAGCGCGTCCTCCGCCGCGGCCTTGTCGCGGGTCTCGAGCGCCGGCGCGCCACCCGGGCCACTGGGCGAGTCCTGGGCCTCGGTGGCGTTGGACGAGGAGTCCGCCCACCCGGCGGTCAGCTCTGCCGCCCAGCCGCGGGCCAGGTTGGCCGCTGACGGCCGGGGCTTCTGGGCTCCCTCGGGCTCTGAGTCCCCCGGGGGCTTCTGCGTCTTTCGGGGCGCTCGCGGCGGCGCGACCGGCGGCTCGGCGGGCGGCTCGGCGGGCGGCTTGGCGGGCGGCTCGGTGGCGTCATGGGCTGGGGGGTGTCCCCGCCCCGCGTCGCCAGGCGCCCGAGGCGTATCGACGGGCATTTGCGCAGGCTCGGGTTCGTGTTTTTCCGAGCCCCCGTGGGGGAGCCACTCGTCGGTGAGCTGCTCGAACTTGCTGGCGATCCAGCGCGTCAGGCGCGGTCGCCTCCGTGACTCGTCATCTCTCATGAAGCTCTTCCTTAGGGCTCGCGCAAGAATAACTTCGAAGGACCGAGGCCGTCGAGGCGCCCGGCCCGCAAGGAGCGAGGAGGGCGAATACATTGACGTATTTAACCGACGAGCGACGCTGCGGGCCGGAATGGATCGGCGGCCGAATCCCGAAGTGATTCTTGCGCGAGCCCTTAGGGGGTCATTATGGACACCTCCCCGGGTGGATGCAAGGCGACCGCACGTGGGCGCGACATCAATGACGTGCGAGGGGAACGAAAGGTGCGCGCAGCGCCAAAGGGGCGCGGACAGCGAGCGAGCGGGCCGGGACGCAGCCGGGCCTGTCCAACCGGGCCGGCGATCTTTGCGGAAGCCCTGGGGCTTCAGATATAATCCGGCGCACCGGATGCACGTTCGGCGGAGGTCGGCGGCTCGCCCAGGCCACCGAGGTCCAAATCTACTGAAATGAGCTTGCTACGAATGAGCCACTTCGATTATCGCGCTGCGTTTTCTGATTCATGGTGCGGCTCGTCGCATATACCGCGCTCGGCCCTCACGAGGCGCCGGCCCCCGCGACGGGCTGCGCTGGGAGCCGTGCTGCTGGCGATGCTGCTTTGCTCCACTTCCACTTCCTTGCGGGCCGCGCCCGGGGAAGCGGACCCACCCCCGGTCGACCGAGCGCGCCCGGCAAAAGGCGCGCGCCCGGCAAAAGGCGCGCGCCCGGCAAAAGGCGCGCGCCCGGCGGTAGATGCGCGCCCGGCAAAAGGCGCGCGTCCGGCGGTAGATGCGCGTTCGGCAAAAGGCGCGGGTCCGGCGGTAGATGCGCGTTCGGCAAAAGGCGCGGGCCCGGCCGACGGGGCCCGCCCGCGACCGCGCGACGCCGCCGGATCAGACACCGGGTCCGGAGCGCCTGGTGCCGCCGGCGCCGACGCCCCTGGCGGCGCCGACCTCGAGGCGGGGAAAAGCGCCGCGCGCGCTGCCGCCGCCGCGCCGGACGCGCGCCGGAGCGCCCAGGCGCGCGCGTCGCGCAAGCCGCGGGTGGCGGTGCTCATCCTGGGCACGGGGGGGATCTCCGCGGAGCTCGCGGACAACCTCACCGAGGTGCTGATCGTCAACATCTCCACCCGCGGCAAGTATCAGGTGGTGGGCAAGGAGGTGGTCAAGAGTCAGCTCGGCGGCACCGAGAAGCTGGTGCTGCGCTGCCTGAACAACCGGACCTGCGTGGGCAACGTGGCCACGAGCCTGGCGCTGGACCTGCTCATCGTGGGGACACTGGGCAAGTTCGAAGACACCTGGCTTTACAACCTGTACTTTCTCGACGCGGCCAGCGCGGCGGAGAAAAAGCGGGTGCACAAGCGGGTCACCGGAGATCTCGGCGCCCTCACGCAATCGTTGGACGCGGCTCTGGCCGAGCTGCTGCGGCCGCAGATCGAGCCGGCCTCGGTGCGGGTCACCGCCAACGTGGCCGGGGCCAAGATCCACCTGGACGATCGGTTTGCCGGCACCGTGCCCCTCGAGCGCGACGGGCTCGAGCCGGGCACCGTGCGGGTGCGGGTGGAGGCCGACGGGTATTTTCCGGTGAAAAAGACCGTGCAGCTCAGCCCGGGCCAGACCCTGGAGGTGCGGGTGCGGCTGCAGCAGATCCCGCCGCGGGAAAAGACCTGGCGGTTTCACACGGCCTGGGCCGGCGTGGGGGTGGCGGCCGGCGCCGCGCTCATCGCCGGAGTCACCGGGGGGCTGTCGCGCAAAAAGAGCGGCGACACCCAGGTGGCTCGGCTCCAGGATCTGGAGCGACGCGAGAAGCTCGCCGCCACGGCCAACGTCTTCGTCGCCCTGGCCGGCGTGGCGGCGATCACCTCGGCGGCGCTGTTTCTTTTTGGCCGGGACGGTTTTTACCGCGGGGGTAAAACGGAGCGGCAGGCCTGGCTGGAGGTGAGCCCCACCCGCGGGGGGGCCTGGGTGGGCGGAGGTGTCCGATGGTAGTCACGGATCACACTGGCGCTACTCGTGGGCCGACGGCCCCGGCGAGCGTGGCGGCGCGGCGGGCGGCCGCGGCTGTGGCCGCGGCCGCGACTGTGTCTATGGTTGGGGCGCTGCTGGCCGGCTGCGTGGTCAACGAAACCGAGGACGACATTCTCGAGCAGGCCTGGCGCTGCGAAGACGACGTGGACTGCACGGCGGGTTGGGAGTGTCGGGCCTTCGCCTTCGATCCGGACGCCCAGCGCTACTGCGTCGAGCCGTGCGAAGGCGACCAGGACTGTCTGTTCGACGACCAGTGCTCCAACGCGGGCTTTTGCGTGGAGCCCTGCGATCTGGACGCGCCCGCCTGCCGGGATCCGAAGTATTCCTGCCAGCGGATGAACATGACGCCGGGAGACCGCGCGGGCTACTGTCAGCCCACCGACCCCTGCGACAGCTCGAGCGACTGCGCCGCGCCCTTCGATCAGTGCCTCGGGCCGGTGCTCAATGGCTTTTTCGAGGATCTCACCCTCGACGACGATCGATCCATCTGCCTCGATAGCTGCGCGGGCAAGGACTGCGCCGAGGGCTACTCGTGCGTCAAGCAGGTGCTGCAGGGTTTTCTGCCCTCCCAGAACGTGCCCGAGCTGTGCGTGCCCCGCTGCGGCGAGGACAACGCCTGCCCGCCGGGTTTCCGCTGTCTGCTGGACGCCCTGCAGGAGTGGTTCCCCGGCGAGAGCTTCGACGAGAACCTCACCAAGGTCTGTGCCCCGGGCCTGTCGGGCCTCGGGCTGCCCTGCCGCTCGGATCAGGACTGCCTCACCGGGCGCTGCGTCAAACACCCCACCCAGACCCTCAAGGGCGGCGGAGATTACCATACCTGCGCGCTGCCCTGCGAGACCACCTGCGAGGACGTGCGCACCGACTGCCTGCAGACCCAGCACGAGGGGCAGACCACCGGCTTTTGCTTCCAGCCCTTCGAGATCTGCAACGACCAGAGCGACTGCGACGCCCCGCAGCGGTGCGTGGACTTCAGCAACGTCAACATCGGGAAGATCTGCGCCACCCCCTGCAACGGGCCGCGGGATCCCACGAGCTGCACCGCGGGGTTCACCTGCATCCCGGACGCCAGCGGCACCGAGAGCGCTTGCTTTTTCGGGCTGCCGGGCTTCCCCTGCGCCGACACCAACCAGTGTCACCAGGGCTACGGCGAGCAGACCGAGTGCCGGGCGCCCGACTCGGCCCCGGCCCAGACCCTGTGCACCAAGGCCTGTGACACCAACGCCGACTGCAGCTTCGGGCGGGCCACCGGGGCGGCGCCCCTTTGTCACGACGGCGTGTGTCGCACCGTGGGCTTCGACTGCAACGACGACAACCTGCCCTACGAGTGCAACGGCGGCCTGCAGTGCGCCCACCTGTTCGGCGACGTCGCCGAGGGCGGGGGATCGGCGCCCACGATCTGCACCATCGGCTGCCCGGGCCCCCGGGTGTCCGGCCATCGCTGCCCCCCCCAGTTTACCTGCTCGCCTCTGCTGCAGGCCTGGAACCCGCCGCGGGTGGAGAGCTTCTGCGTCCAGGGCTACCCGGGGATCATGCCCTGCCGCGCCGACAGCGAGTGCTGGGACGTGTATCGCGACGGCAGCCAGCGCTGCCTGTCCATCACCAACGCGGATCCGGCCGTGGATGGCACCTGCAGCGTGCCCTGCAAGGACGCGGCGGACTGCCAGGGCGTGTTCGACGGCGACGTGCGGGTGTTCTGTTTGCCCGGGGCGCCAGCCCCCGAACAGGGGCAGCCGGGCTACTGCTACGCCAACCCCTCGCTGGACGTGCTTTTGCACGTGAACCTGGGGCGGCAGGGAGCGTTGTGCGATCCCTCCGCGCCCGAGTGCGAGGCCGACCTCGACTGCGTGGAGCCTTACGACGTCGGCCCGACCGCCATCGGTGATCTCGAGAGCCGGCCCTACTGCGCGCGGCGCTGCGACGGGCCGGCCGACTGCCCCCAGTCCCCGGTGCCCCACGACTGCGTGGCCGGCAGCGGCGTCACCAGCTTCCCCCACTGTCGGCCCATGCGCCACGACTTCGGCCTGTCGTTTCCCGAGCCCTGCCTCGACCACCGCGAGTGCGCCTGGGGGGTCTGCTATCACCAGGAGGCCGACACGCGCTACGGCATCTGCACCAAGGTCTGCCAGTCGCCCGGCGACTGCCCGGACGCTCGGTTCCCCGACGCCATCTGCAACGCCGACGCGGTGTGCGCCCCGCCCCCCGGCGGGCAGCTCGAGCCGCAGTAGCCCGCCGGGAGATGGAAGGGGGGGGGCAGTCAGCCCATGTAGGGGTAGCGGTAGTCCGTGGCAGGCACAAACGTCTCTTTGATGGAGCGCGCCGAGGCCCAGCGCAGGAGGTTCAACTCCGAGCCGGCCTTGTCGTTGGTGCCTGAGGCCCTGGCGCCGCCAAAGGGCTGCTGCCCCACGATGGACCCTGTGGGCTTGTCGTTGATGTAGAAGTTCCCTGCGGCGTGCCGGAGCTTGGTGGAGGCCAGCTGAACCGCTCGGCGATCCCGCGCAAAGATGGCGCCGGTGAGGGCGTAGGGTGAGGTCTCGTCACAGAGGTCCAGGGTCTTTTCAAAATCCCCGTCATCATAGACATAGATGGTGATCACCGGCCCAAAGATCTCCTCCTCGATGGTCTTGAACTTGGGGTTGGTGGTGAGGATCACCGTGGGCTGGATGAA
>CAYFWA010000538.1:0-5232 GCA_964346625.1 uncultured Myxococcales bacterium | reverse complement strand
GCGCGGTTTTTCGGGGCTCACCCCCAATCATCGCGCTTCGCGCCGCTGCAAGGAAAAACGCCAATTCGCCGTTTCGAGCGATTTCGTTCCTACGAGACACCTGAACGGTTACCCTCAATCTACAACCCAGCCGGCCTCCCCGTCCCACGAGCAGGACGCCCCCGCCAGGCTCTCTGCGCGCCGGCCCCGGCGCCGCCCCCTGCGTGACACCCTGCACGGGTTGCTGCTCGGCCTGGGCCTGTGGGGCCTCATCGGCCTGGCCTCGGCAGCCACCCTGTCGCTGCTCGGCGCCGGCTGCGGCTCGCGCAGCATCGGCGAGGCCCCGGTGACCCCCGAGCCCGCCGTGGCCGCGCCCATCACCCTGGAGATCTACTCCGACGGCTACGGCACCCTCATCGAGACCCGCACCGTGGACACCGAGGGCCCGGTGGTCATCGACCCGGTGGAGGAGCAGCCCTTCTCCGAGCCGCCGCAGTACTACGTGTTCGCCCGCGCCGAGGGCTTTTACACCGAGCTTTATACCGCGGTGTTCGGCGACACCGTCCACGTGGACCTCGACGCCGTGCCGCCGCTGCCCGACGGCCTGGCCGGCGTGGTGTTTCACGGCGACAGCTTCTTCGCGCCCTGCTACCACGACGACGCCCGCCTGGCGTTCCTCGCCCCGGAGGAAAACGGCGTCGCCTACCAGGACGGCCGCGCCGATGTGGTTCAGCGCACCGACGTCCAGGGCCGATTCGGCCTGGCCGATCTGGCCCATGGCGACTGGCTGCTCACCTTCGACGGCGCCGAGCAGCAGCAGCAGTTCACCCTGCCCAACGGCCCGGGCACCGACTACCAGGACATCATCTTCTACGACGAGATGATCGCCCGGGCGCCGAACCTGTACCTGTACCCGGCCGCCGAGACCGACGTGTCGGTCACCCTCGGCTTCCCCCAGGGCGGACACGTGGTGGAGTCCGATCCGCCCTATGGCGACGGCGACGGCGACGGCGACGGCGACGGCGACGGCGACGGCGACGGCTGGGAGGTGACCGTCACCCCCGACGGCGTGGTGGACGGCCGCTACCCGTATCTCTTCTACGAGGCCGCGCTGCCCCGCCGCCTGCAGACCCGCCAGGGCTGGGTGATCCCGGGCGACGACCTGGCCGGCGGCTTCACCGCGCTGCTCGGTAGCCACGGCTTCGCCGGCCGCGAGATCGACGACTTCGTCGAGCACTGGGTGCCCCTGCTCGAGGGCGCGCCCGCCTACGCCCTGTACCCCCAGGACGCCGACGCCCTGGTGACCCTGGACATCCGCCCCGCGCCCCAGCGCCTGCGCCGGCTGTGGCTGCTCGTCCGCGCGCTGCCCGGCGGCCCGGTGGCTCTGCCCGCGCCCCCCGACCCGGCCCCCTTTTCCCGGGAGGGCTACTTCGCCCTGGAGTGGGGCGTCATCTGGCAGCAGTAGCGCAAGCGGGGAGTCTCCTTACGGAGGGGAGCGAATCGAAGCGGAGGGTAGGGAGGCGAAGCAGAGCGGAAAGAAGCGGAGCACCACGGGACGGGACGGAACGGAACGGAACGGAACGGAACGGAACGGAGCGGAGCGGAGCGGAGCGGAGCGGAAGGGGAAGCGGAACGCCTACTGCCTCGTGGCGGTGAACTCGCCGTCGTACGACCCCCCGGCCAGCGAGCCGTACCAGCGGCCGTTGTCCAGGAAGCTCGAGGTGACGATGTCGGCCTGGCCCCGCATGGACATGAGGTTGAGCTGTACCGTCAGGTTGTCCAGCGCGTCCAGGATGGCCTGGATGGCCTGACCCTTGCCGTTGTCACAGAAGTTGTAGACCGCGTCGTAGACCTCGATGCCGAAGGAGTTGTACACCAAATCGTCGATCTCCCAGGCGATGGCGTTGCAGTCGATCAGGTCGTTGAGCGCGTCCTCGAGCGAGTAGTAGCACGGCCAGCCCGGCACCGAGCAGGTCACCGCGGTGAGGGTCACCTCGATGGCCCACCGGATCAGCCCGCCCACCACGTTGGGCACGTCGAACCGGTCGATGAAAAACACCCCGCAGATCTCCCGGGAGCTGAAGCTCTGCTGGGGCACCGTGCCGATCTCGGGGATGTTGGCCGGGTTCTCGGTGATCAGGTTCCCCTGGTACTCGAACTCCACGATGTCCCAGGTCTGGGTGCCCAGGTACTCGTAGTTGCCCTGCTGGATGAGGTTCACCGTGGAGTAGACCCGCATGTCGTCGATGATGTCGCTGATGTTGCCCACCGCGATGATGAGCTGCTGGCCCCAGGGCGGCACGTAGGCCTGGATGATGGACTGGATGATGCTCTCCACGAAGCTCTCCACGAAGCCCGGGATGCCGGGGATGTCCAGGTTGCCCTGGATCACGTCCCGCAGAAACTCGAAGGCCGTGAAGATGGCGTCCACGAACCCCGACAGGGCGTCGCGCAAATGCAGCGTGGAGTCGAAGCTCCAGGTGCCGTGCAGCCGGTCGGGGCCCTGCGGGCTGGTGCAGTTGGTCTCCGGCACGCAGGTGCCCCCGACGCACACGAAGCCGGTCTGGCAGTCCCCCGTCTCCACGCAGCCGTTGGGGCCGGGGTTGTCCTGCTGGCAGGTGCCGTTGACGCACAGCCAGCCCGTGGGGCAGTCGTCGTTGGTGGTGCAGGGGTCGCCGTCGGGGATCGCCGTGCAGTAGCCGCCGATGCAGACCTCGTCGGGGTCGGGGCACGGGTCGGCGGTGGCCGGGCTGCAGGGCGTGCCGTTTTGGTTGGGCGCCAGGCAGGTGCCGCTCACGCAGACGTAGGGCGAGATGCAGTCGTCGTTGGTGGTGCACGGCCCGGTCTGCACCGGGTTTTCCACGCAGGCGCCGTTGTCGCAGAGCGGGTAGCTCGCCGGGCAGTCCGCGTTGGTGGTGCACGGTCCCGTGCCCGACTCCTGGATCTTCACGTTGATGGTCTTGGGCTGGGTCCCCTCCAGCGTGGCCGTCACGTCCACGCCGTTGACCACCACCTGGGAGCCGGTCTCCATCTGCACCGTGGCGATGCCCGACGGGTTGGTGCTCACCGTCACCGTGTTGCCCGTGGTGGTCCCGCCCGTGTCCGACAGGGCCGTGCCCGAGCCGCCGGCGCCCAGCTCGAAGGTGATGGGCTCGCCCACCAGCGGGTACTCGCCAAAGCCCGGGTCCGGGCTGTAGGCCTGCACCGACAGGTTGATGCGCCGGTTGGTCTCGGTAATCACCGGGTTGGCCCCCACCACCCGCAGGCCGCGGAGCTGGTCGGCCACCGACACCGTGAAGGTCACCGAGCAGGTGCCCTCCGCCGTGGCCGTGATCTGGTAGTCCGCCGGCTCGTTGCCCGTGAACTCCACCTTGGCTACGCCGTTGCCGTCGGTTACCGCCATCGCTGCGCCGAGCTGAGCGTCGCCCACCACCGAGATGACCTCGAAGCTCACCTCCTTTTCGGGCACCACCCCGCCCAGCTCCCCGGACCCGTCGTCCAGGTGGATCACCATGGCCTTGAGCTCCACCGTGGACCCGGTGGCCACGTCCGCCGAGAAGTCCCCGAGCGCGGTGAGGTAGTGCCCGCTCTCGTTGGACGCCTCACAGTCCGACACGTAGCCGTTTTGGTTGGTCTGGTTGCTGTTGCCCGGGTTGTTGCCCCCCGCGCAGCCCACCGTCACGACCAAGGCCAGCGCCACCAGCGTCGCCGCCGTCACCGCCGTCGCCGACGTCGCCGCCGTCGCCGACGTCGCCGCCGTCGTTTGCCTCGCCAGCGTCGTCGATGTGGCCGGCGTCGCCGACGTCATCCGCGTCGCCCGCGTCGAGGCCACGCCACGGCCGTGCGCCAAAGGCTCGGCGCCCGGGTTCGGCAGGGAGGCGCGCCCGAGGCAGCGCCTGCGGTGACTGGTCTGTGGGGTCCGTCGCATCTTGATCTCCATGTGCAATCTCGAGAGGATCATGCGATCCTCAATCCTGTGCTGGAATCTGCTGCTTTCGTCGGCTGCTTTACCATTTCGCACACCAGCATACACTACCTGCCCCGCGACCTGAATCGGTCAGTTGGCCATCGGTCAGATGGCCGCCCGGGGGGGGGCCTCACCGGGGTTGATTTCCGGGCCCCCGGCGCTGGCGGCGAGTGGGCCGACTGGATGGGATGAGATTTGGCTGAGGCGGCCGGGTTGGGGTGCCGGATGGGGCGCCTTGGAAGTAGAACCGGAGGCGGGCTGGCTGTTTTCTGGTAGGCGGGGACGCCTCAATAGAAGACCCATCCTCCGCGGAAGGCGGCGGGGCGGTCGCGGCAGCGGCGGATCTGCACCTGGCCGGGGCGAGGGACGTGTCGCCAGCCACAGGTGATGACGCAGGAGCCGTTATTCAGTCGGATGGTGAGGACCACCCGCTGGCCGTCGCGCAGATGAAGCTGTCGGGCGATCTGGCAGCGGGTCACGGTCTGGTTGGTGCATTGGGTGGTTTGGCTCCAGCCGGTCCGGTCGTCGCGGCGACTGGAGGACTGATTGCACCGACGCTCTTTGGTGGTGACCCGGAGCTGGATGTGACGCCAGCCAGGGCGCATGCGCACCGGGGTGTCGAGCCGGGGACCGGTGGCCCAGGAGCCACCGAGTCGTGCCGAGCGGCCGTCCACCTGGAGGCGCAGCCGGGCGTCGGGCCGATCGGGCTGGAACCGAACCTGCACGGTGCCGGCGGCGTGACCCAGGGCGGGTTCGGAGTGCCGGGGGTGGGCGCAGCCGCTCGTGGTGGTGAGCCCCGCGGCCGTGACGGCGGCCAGCGTGAGAGATCGCGCGGCGCGGGATCGCGCGGCGCAAGAGCGCGCCGTGCGGGAGAGTGCGGCGCGGGAGGGTGCGGCGCGGGAGGGTGCGGCGCGGGAGGGTGCGGCGCGGGAGCGCGCGGCGGGGGAGCGCGCGCAGCGGGATGACGCGTACCTTTGCGATTGTCTCTGTCGTCGAGTCATCATGATGAGAGCCCTCCCGTGCGGGCGGAGTCGGTTTGGGCCCGGTCCAGGTCCGGTCCAGTCTGGGCCCAGTCTGGATTTCACGCCAGTCTCCGGACAGTTTGAGGTCATTCCGGGGTTGAAGTCCAGATCGGGGTTCGCTTTCATCGAGTGAGGGCGGGTGAAGGGCGGAGGTTGGGCACGGACCGGTATCGGGTCCGAAACGCGACGGCACGGGTCGTACGAGGGGGGTGATGGCACGCCCGTCACCGTCGTCAACGACGAAATCGAGGGCGGGCCCATCGT